>JBGSQJ010000272.1:0-14936 GCA_041738165.1 Bdellovibrionales bacterium | reverse complement strand
CTATCAATGACCACCGACAGAGCCGACAATGGGGACTGGATGTCATGAGCGACTTTAGTGGCCAAATCACCAAGCGCCACCCGACCACGAAAAAGTGCCCTGGAATAGAGCATAGACAGGCTTGCCAGACACCCAACCAATAGAAAGACAGAGACAATAAAGATACCATTGTCGCCAACCATTCTTCCAAATAAAAATAAGTCATCTAGGCCCACGAGGACGTGAATTCGATCACGCCCCCTCTCATGCAATGTAACTTCAGCGTCATATTCAAAATCGTCATCAACCAGTTGTTCTTTCAATACCCGATCCAATACTATATCTTTAACCGAGTAGCTCTTAATTGCTGGATCATTCAAGAACTCAGTTAGTGCGCTAGTCATTGCCAAATTTTCATAGCCAGCTTGCATAAGTATTCGCTCAGAAGTCGCCAATCTCGCTCTAATCTCCCTCAACTGACTCGCTTTAAATTGTGCAAACTGGCCAACTAAAACGGTACCCAGAAAGACAATCGTAATAGAAAGAAGCCCCATCCTAATCCAAAGGTTACTCATAAGATCCCCACGGGCTCCAGTTTTTCAATTTTGAAGAGACTAATTCCACCTACAATTTCGAACTTAGGAGGTGAAATAGATCTGTCTAAATAAAAATATTTTTCGAGCTCATACAGCGGGACAGCAAAATCCTCAAGCTCCAATTCAATGCCAAGCTCAATAAGTGGATTTTCAAGTATGAGGGCACCATCTTCTTTGGATGACCTGGCAGCAAACAACTTTTGCAATTTTTTAGACGCAAATTTACCAAATTGATTTTTGTTGTTCGAAAGAAATAGAGCCAAATAGGCCATCGGATTCAAACCAGACTCCCCAATTGCGACTCCGTCATATTCTCTGGCCACTGTCGCGAGGGGTAATTTCAATAATGCATGGGGCCTGATTCTTAAACGAATATCCACATTCGACGTTTCGCTCAGTTCACGATAGAAACCGGCCAGCTTCTTTTTTATATCCGGGTAAAAGTGAATAATATTTAACTTTGCGTTGTGTCCAGCGTACGGCTGGCACCGCCTTTTAGAGATCATGGATCGATTTGCACCTAAAGCCCTTGGGAAAAAAGAGTCGGCCCTATAGTATTTGTACGACGCGAGTAAATCGCCCGAAACTGCCTCAATGTACCGATCTTTATTGAAGCATGTACTTATCGCCCTGCGGATCTTCTTATCTCTGACCCCTAAAAGCAGATAGGTCATATTGGGAATAATTTGGCGATTCTTCTTAATGTTTGGCCCGATGAATTTTTGCCTGATGTTCGCAGAAACATTGTTGAGATCTTGTATGTTGGTCAGGTCATGCGCTTCAACATACCTCGGTGTAACCAGCGCAACCTTATCGAAGTAAGGTGATTCACTACCAATATATTTCAGCTCAGCGTAGTCCGAACTCATTTTAGTAAACCGATATTGCCCTAATCCCGCTACGACACCCCCATCTTCAGCTACCTTTACAATTGCAGAACGCGCAGAGGTGAGCTGAGACAAAAATGCGGTATATGCCTGATGAAATGTTACCTTCACGCACATTGAATTATAAATCACGTTTTGAATCGGCACAGTGAGCAGACGTTCAGCCTCCATGCGACGCAGATTTTTATCAAGATCGACAATAGAAACTAGTGAGCCGTCAGAAAATCTAAGATTCGACCTCAAGCAAAGTTCATAAGCGTTGTATTCGACGTTCGCACTCCAGCTAGAAAGCACGTCGGAATATGCACCGTTGGATCCAATTTTCAACATTGGATCGTGGATTTGATATCCAACAAACGCAGTGCGATCGTATTCGAATAGACTAAGATTTATATTTTGAGGGACTGCCTCCACGAGAACAAAATAAGTGTGACCTCGGCCGCCCAACCTAAAGTAATCGAAACAATAGGCCATGGCCCCAACAAACATTGCCGCAATGATAAAAATCCGGCAGATAATTTTAGTCAATTTTTGAGAAATACATTCCACCTAACCAAACTCCGACGACAAACCCCTGAGAATTTCGCTCGAAGACAGCGGCTTCGCCATCGTTCAATCCCCCTTGAATGAGGAAAGTATCTTTTACCGTCGTACAAATGAGAGAAGTTTCTGTGACCAAAGGCTTATACGTAAGATCTGGCAAAATAAGCCCACCATTGGAGTCAAGCTCGATCCCTATTTGCCGAGCCTTTTCTAGCCAATAAAACTTTCCCAAATAATCACCCAAATTGCGAACTGAAACCACCGAGTCCGATTTCTTGATTTTGGGACTAACTGATTTCCATAAGTGATGAGCAGCTGCAAAATGAAATTTGTCCGAATTGCTTACCAAGACGACTGAACGCTTGGTATCCCGAGACGAAATCACCGTTGCCCCATATCCTGGCACAGCTCCGCTGTGAGTGAAAAAAGAATCATCCTCGAAATTGATGTAGCGCCAAGCTAACCCAGGCCCCGAACTCAACTCACTATTTGAAAAATAAACCGAAAACATTCGGTCAATATCCCCATCATCTAAGCCGATTTTTGACGGCCTATTAAGCAAAACTGAAAAAAACTTTGACAGCGAATCGGCTGACGCCCAAATCCCGCCAGCTGCTCCATAGCAACCCAGATCATAAACAGGTTGTCCCACGAACTCATTCAAACTCTCATCAAATCTGTACCCTCTAAAGTCATTTGGGCGATTTAATTGCATTGCATTCACGGCCAGCGGCTTTGCTATTCTCTCTGAGATCATCTCACCATACGAACTTTGCATTACCTTTTCTAAGATGGCCCCCAGAATTGCGTAGCCAAGATTTGAGTAACGATACGACTTTCGCGGCGAGACAACGACCTGATGTTCCGTCAAGAGCGCGAACATTCTATCAGTATCCGGAAAATCCCCTGTTTCAAAAAATTTGCCGCGTAAGTCTCGGGGTAAACCAGAAGTATGCGTCAATAGATCAAGAATTGTCACATCAGATAATCGCCTACAGACATAGTCTGAATCGGGAAACAACTTTGCCAAATTGTCATCGAAACCGAGCCGTCCCATTCGCCTCGCCTGAAGCACAAGAGTAGCGGTAAAAATCTTGGTTAGAGAACCAATGGCGACAAACGTTGATGTTGAAAAGTCATTGCCTCTCTCGGGCAATTCACTACCAAAAGCAAAAGTAATACTCTTATCGAAGTCGTTGATTGCACCAGCGAGACCCAGACACCTTGATTCTCTAAAATAGTTATCCATATCTAGAATGGCTTTACTGAAGTCTTTCACGCTTCTACCCTTTGAGCCGCAGACGAAAAATATGACTCGCATAGGTTGCAGGCTTCAGAGTTCACAGGATCGTTTGCCAGGCTCGAATCTAGCTTTAATAAGTCTCCCATGGTATCCAGAGATACTAACAATCTATACCCGTCCGAGCCTACCATCGACTCCGGACTCTCAAAGAAAACTCCTTTGACGTTTTTACTGACCGCTAAGTTATTGCAGCAATAACTAAATCCTCTGCCAGAGTGAAACATGATTTGGTTACCACCAATGAAAGGACACTTTACGTTTAGGGAACTTGATTCAAACAGCGTTGACTTAAAATACTTACCGGTAGCAGCCGCTCGGCCTGCTCTTAGCACCTTGTTGATGTGAAGCCGTTGTAAAAACCAATCAGGATACCGATTCAATTCGATTAATTCCAGTGGGCTGTTTATACACGTTTCGATAACACACTCTATGTTTCTATCTCGACACTCACCGACCAACCGCTCAATAGTCGAGAGATTCAAAAACTTGCTGTGGAATTGATCGTACGATATTCGCAGCTGATCCGGCGAAAGGTTCGATAGGCAATTCTTCCAATCATCGTTCAGCTTTACAAAACTCGCGTTGGTCGTGATTTTTACATATGGGTCAAATGACAACCCATTTAGAATTTCAAGAATCAGATCGCTGTAATAGAGAATCGGTTCCCCGCCAGTAAAGCTTAGAGAGGGGATCTTGTTGGCATTGATAAATTCGGTGATCGTTACCAACTCATTTTTCGAGAGAAATCCTTTTTCGTTCACCGAGGAACTTGGCAAGCAATGGTCACACAACATATTACATTTGTTACCCAATGAAATACCCAACTGAGTCCATTTAGTCGGTGCCATAGATGAGAAGCCGCCTTTACGCTATGAGTGGGTTTGGCCCGGTCGGCCCAGCAAGCTTCATAGTTGGAAGCCTTCCTTCAACTAGTGAGTCATGCAGCGCTTTTGCATCCGCACTATTCAATTCAGACACGTATTTTTTGGCTACAACAATCCCAAAAATGCCAAAAGAAACCATTAGAATGACTAAACGATCCCGCAATGCAATTTCCATTTTTCCCAACCCTATAAGTTATAAGTGTTTGAACTCCGACTTCATGCCTCTATCTATCACAGAGCTTTGTTTATTGAAATCGTTCGCCGACGGGCAGCGATTGATTGGGAAAATATTACGCGACTGTTATCTACTTAGACTATTTTTGGCACTCTCCAATAGGGATTCTTAACTGCGCGACGTCAACAAACCTAGCGCCCATTGCCTTAACTTTAAGTGATTGGGTGATCTGATTCGGAATCAAAAGAAACGTATATTGAAATTACAGCAATATCGAATTGACGTACTTGCGAGGTAAAGCCTAGACAGCTTGCCAAAGGGGACGGGGCCAGCGCTATCTCATCAAATGGCGAACCAACTTCTATGGAGCGACCCCAATTGGGCGAAACTATTTCTAATGGTGAATTAAGCGCACTTTCAATTGCATCACTATTTTCTTGAGCAATTTGAGAAACGACCTTTCCTTCATGGAAAAATGTATTGGCCAACAAAGCGATGACCCCAAAATCTTTGTCAAACTCAGACTTCAATACAGATCCCATAAGTTTGGCCGTCGAAAGGCCAGGCGTATTTGACTGAACCTTAGAACTATCGAAAATCAAGTGGGCAAGATGACTCCAAACCACCACTTTTTTATTCGGAAAGCTCAAATTGGTCACGTTTTTTGCCATCCCACGATCCCGAACAGTGAAACCGTCCGAGGCGCCAATCGATGTTTCATAGTAGTCGTTTAGCCAGACCCTAAGTGCAGCAAGACTTCTTTTGACTTCAGGTGCGGGCCTTTGGGCCTCTACCTCAACCAGAGAATCTAAAATTTCATTGCACAAAGACTCCGGAACTTTGAGCTCCCCAGACTGAATTTTCTTTTCGCATTCTCTAAAGGACCCTATAGATTGATCTACCCCAAGTTGACCAAACATTTCCCTCAAACCCACCAGAGGAAAGGCATTGAGCAAAATTGCAAAATCCTCGGCCGGTTGCCGAGTATCAAACCCTCTAACTTGAATGGTATCTTGAGGATTCAATTTGTTGTGGTGAGATACAACGTTCAAAACATCTAAAACTTCACTAGTTTGCCATACAAAATACAGATCTCTTAAATCTTCTTGAACAATGGTTAGCCCACAGGAACATTTTTGGTTGATCACCCTAAGCGCTGTATCGGGGGCCTCTAGCGCAATCACCTGAAAGGCGCCCTCGACCAAGTTTTTAATGAACCGACCGGCGAGGAAGTGAAGACTGCCGCTTCCGTGAACGATTTCCCCAATGCCTACTATTCGCAGATTGTGTAACCATGCCCCCAGTTTTCCAGCGAAAAAATCCGAAATTTTCTGGGCTTGAAATTCTATATCATTCAACTAATTGCCCCCTCGCACTTGAACCCCCGCGCTAAATCAGAATGGAGCCTCTGAAGTCGAATGCGCCAATGCCAATATATAATCCATTTGCTCAGTTGGCACCATGGACCAATCAGCCAGAGACTCCACTAGTTCACTTCGCGCCTCTTGAACCTGACCAATAGAAACCCTCTGCTCTGGGCCACGAACTATGTCAACACCAATGATTCGTTTACCTTTTGAACTTTGTAAAATAGAAAGATCGGTCATCGCACTGATCAACTCAGCTCAACAGGGTTTAACTGCGAAAGAAATAGATCACTCTCCATGCGCTTTAAAGTGGAGATCACTAAATCAATCCGTTGTTCACCGATCTTGCCCATTAACTGATCCAGAAACTGAAATTTCTTAGACTTGGCAAGATTGTACTCGGATTCATCAACCAACAAAAGTAAATCGATGTCACCACCCTTTTTAAGATCATCGATCCTACTGCCAAACAAAAACACACGTGAATTCGCTCCAAAAATTTCTTGTGCCGACTGATTGATAGCCTGAATTTCAAAATTAGTGAGCCTCATAGATCCTCTGCGAATCGAGCCAAACTCTTTTCGAGTTTGAAAAGCGTGGGCGCTATAGTCTTGAGTTTAGCAAAGATCGCTTTTAAATCTTCGTCACTGTATTCATGAACGGTTACGTTTCTCAACTGGCGCACTTCAAGCCAAAAAGGGACATCTTGCAAAACCCCCAATTTCTCTGCTCGATGAAGTCGGTCTCTGAATCCACCGTCAAATGCGGGGTCATCGGCCTTGACAATAGCCAAAACCAACTTCGTCAATAAAATATCAGAAGACCGAGCAAACCGAACGGCAAAAGCGTCCCATAGTTCAAACTGACTTTCACTAAGAACCTCAGGGTCGAGAGATAGATCTTCTATCTTATTGAAAGTCACTTCGAGATACCGAAGACTCTTCACAAACTTAGCGAAAAAATAGACAACCAATTTATCGTTCGCCAAACCAGCCTCCAACCTGCTGCAAACTACCATTTGCAACCCTCTAGATCAACCGACAACTTAGTCCATCTAAAACTCGGGGTCGAAGCGAAAAAGCGAGCGGGAGTTTTGGTCAAATGGAGTGCGAAAAAAAGCAGGGAGGACGATCAGCTCAGTCGTGCCCTTTGGTAAATCTAAAAACTTGAACTCATTGAGCTGCTCGAGAGTGATGTACTCACCAACATTGGCCCCATTTGGCCACTTCGCATACCGGGTCAGATCGACGCCATGAGAATACATAAAAACTTTCAATGGATAACTTGGGAATGAGTCAACCCCAGGGAAGCGCTTTTCAATCTGTTTCGCCAGCTCTTTACTCAAGAGAGACTGATTGGGGTTCAAAGCCGAGAGCTTTCTAATAAATATTCCCGCACCATCATGCCAATAGTTCTGAGCTAAATACTCAGACAACCCCGGTTCGGCAAAGATTAGCCGATTGACATAAAACAGCACACCAACAGAATTCCATTCTAAAAACTGTGGCAGATAGGCATTGGCGGCTTCGGCCGGACCCACGAACCAACGCTCGGCACTTTTATCAAAAGGCCTTAAACCCACAAGATCATAGACCTTGCCAAAAGGCGGCAAGGTCTGGAGGTTTATCCAACTGATGTACTTTTGCTGCTCAAAAGAACCGTGCGACTTTAAAATAGTCCCCGACCAAAACACTGAACTGAACACGCCCCAAATCACAATCACTAAGCCCCACGTCTGTTTTTTGCTCAAGCGCTCGGCAAGCGCCGGCACCGGCAATATCCAAAATGGCGTGGTGGCCGCAATAAAAAACGGCAACCGATCTGGGTAAAGCAATACGAGTAGCGAATTGAAATTGGCAAAATCAACCAATAGTCTTTGGTGCCCGCTCAAAGACTTTCTAAAAACCGTGGCAAGAACGAGGACCCCGGGGATTAAAAACAAAAACACTGGGTTCTCTTTGAAATAGCGACCGACGTGCTCGAACCTTTGCCAGTCCCAAATGGAAATTGACGACGATCCACCCACCAATGAATTTATAAAAAACTCATAGGCGCCTGGCTGCAAGAGCCCAACAAGAACAAGAGCCGCCAGCCCGCCGACCAAAAATGCAACCGTCCCACGACCTTTCGCTCGAACACGGGCCCCAAACATGAGCAAAAACAAAACCGCACAAGCTGGCAATAACTTGGGCGTGATTAAACTCGCGACCAACATCAGAGGCAAAATCGCCATGGGACCTCGCCACTTTGCTGCTCGAAGATAAAGCCAAAGCGCAAATAGAAGTACCGCCCCACTGAGTAAGTCAGACCGAACGTGCGCCGCCCGCTTAATGACGAACGAATTCGAAATCAAGAGCAAAAGCACCACAAGTGAGGTGCGACCCATCAATTGCATTTTCAGTATCTTATAAGTCAGCGCAAACGTCGCGACTGCACCAAGCACCATCGCCCCTCGAGCTAACCACATAGGGTGAACATCGAGCGATTTACTGATCTGGTAGTTTAAATATAAAAATAAGTTGAAAAGCGGCTTTAACGAAAACTCAAAGTGAGGACTCCCAGTCAAAAAATACTGAACCTGCACACTCGAGAGCATCTCTGAGTCTGTCCAAAACGACAGATAGCTGGCACATAGAGTAAGGGTGCAAAGAGCCAAAACCAGAAATAAGAAAATTCGCTCAAAACCCTGCCGCATCTCAGAATTGTACGGCATTTGTCTTGAGAATCAACGACGCCAAAACGGATTAAAGATAGTTTCATCAAAAAGTCGGTACTCAGGAAAGGTTGATTTGAAATCTGTCTTGCGCCTGCGATCATGCTCTTTCAGCATAATTTTGAAATCGCGCCTCAGGCGAAAGCGGGTCACGCCCTTATAGCCATTTTCGCGCCAAAAACTTTTAATGCGCATAATTTTTTGCTGATGCACTTCCGAAAAACCCTCTCGCCTCAAAACATCAAGAGCTCTATCCAAGTACTTCTCAAACCGTGAAGGCAAAACCAATACCGAAAGATGGGCAGGATTTCGCAAATATGGCGTATCAAAATCAATTTCATGGCGTGGATACTTTTTCTTAAGTGCCGAGATTTTTAAAAACAAGTCCGCTAGGCCGCTCAAAGACAACGCGCTCACGGTAATCATAAATGAAACGTGCATGGGTCGTTCAGATCCACTCAACAACAATTCTAAATTCTCGTAAAACAGTTTTTCATTTAAACCATTGCGTAAATATTCAGCCTGCGCACCGACCGAATCAATACTGCAAAATAAAATGACTTTAGTAATATTTTTCTGAATTTGCCCTAGATCGTCGCAAAATCTTTTGAATGTAGGTGTGGGCGTCATCATATTCGAGTTGATCGAAAAAATCAGGTCAGGGAATTTTTCAGCTTTCAAAGCATTCAACAGCTTCCATAGATCCGGGCTCAGGAGCGGCTCTCCGCCTGTCACTCGCAAGTGGTGCAGTTTGGTTTTGAGCTGCGGCCACCATTTCCAAAAAGTGTCGCGGTAGACTTGAGCCTTCTCTTTTTCTAAGGGCGCCATACGATCAATTTTAAACTGCTGTAGATTATTGAATCTTCGGCTGGTTGGATAGGCACCAAATTCGACGACTTCTTTATGCCAAGATGAGGAATAAACCGGGCTACAATAAATGCATTTGAGATTGCAAACGTTGTCGAATGCGACTTCCAAATAGGTCGGAACGGCTCGGGCCACTTGTGATTCAAATACATCTTTTTTTAAAAGCGGGAACGACCAGCCCGCTGAACTTTTGATCTGACGATCACTCACCCCGCCGACTTTTTCGATGTCCCAGCAATAGCGACACTCATCAACCTGGCGGCCCTTTAACATTTGACTGCGAACCGCCATTTTGGTTCTTGAGTTATGCAGACTTGCAGGTGTTTTTTTTAGTTCTTTGAGAGGAACCCGGTGGGATTTAACGTGGTGACAGCTTTGAGTGTTGCCATTGAACAAGTGCAATGTGGTCTGAAACCACTTCGCTCCACAAGCTGTTGGTGAGATGGCCCCAAGGCGCTCTGCCGTCTCATCTAGCAATTCACTCATCGCGTTAAGATGCTCTTTTCTGCCGATCTGGTCAAATATTTGCTGGATTTGGACATTTGGTAACGCAAAGGGGTTTAGAGCCTGCGGCCGATCAGAAACCGGGACATTCGAGTGCGATATTGATACTCACAGAACCAAAAAATTTTGACGAATGGCGCCGCCAATGCGTGGAGCACCGTAAATCTCAACCAATGCCCAATAAAGTGCCTATAGAAGTGAACCACAATGATGCGCCCCCAAAGCCAGCAATAGAGAAACTGGTAACAGAGCCTCACGAGAATAATGTCGCGCCACAAATACCCGTCAACGAACCATCTTAGCCACAAAACTCCGTATAGAAGCCGAGAGTAGACTCGAGTCACCAATACATCTTGCCATTGAATTCCACTCAAAAACCGGCAACAAAAGCCGTTAGCACGAACTAGCACCTTCCAATAAAAACCAGCCACCACTAAATCTCGCCACAAAAACCCATATATGAACCGTCGACAAAAGCCGTAAATGCCGACTAGCACCTTCCAATAAAAACCAGCTACAAATACCCGCCGCCAAAGACCGCCATAAATCGCAGGACGCCAGAAACGGTGATAGACAAATCGCCCTAGCGCCTGAGCCCCTTCGCGAATTTTTGAGCCCAAAGCCTTTGGCCAATTCAAGATGGGCTGCCTGAGAAAATAAAATAAGAAACCGGTGAACCACCCTACTTCAGTGGGCGCTGAAGTGCTTAGATCTTTTAACAATAACCTCTGAAAAACGGTCGCCGATTCAAAATCCATCGGATCCGTTTCAAAATCATGAAAATATTTTGCCGAAGAGTCACTGAGCGCTGATCCATCAGCCGAGTCATAGATCAATATACGATCTTTTAACTCTGGATTTTGAAGTAAGAACTGGTGCGCCTCTCGCGAAGTGTAGAACAAGTCGTTGCCAGATGATTGAGGCGCAAACCACAAACGCCAACTCAGATCAATGGCGCTAAGCCTGTCGATTACCGATTGTTGCAATCGAAAATGATGGTTCTGACAATAAACGATTTTCAAATTTTGAGTGGGCACGAGAGCGGCAAACTGCTCCACCCAAGCGCAGGGCGAGCGATCGAGCAACAGGTCTATCCCGAATCCACACTCGACCCAGGACTTCAAAATCCCCTGGCTGAACAATTCAAGTTCTTCGCCCATTTGAAGTTGAATTCGTAGTCTACTGCTCAGTGCCCGAATTTGAGGCTGACTCATCCATTCGAAAGAGCCATTTAAAATCGAGCTTGGAAGGACTATTTCGCCGTCCCACGACTTAGCCAAACGAGCAAGCCCCGAAACGAACTGTTCAGAATCAAAATCTACCTCAGGCGCAACAAGTTCCACTTGAGCAACAATGGAATCTGCCCTAAGCCAACTCGTCGAAACAAAGAGCCGCGCTCGTTCAACGGCCATCGCACTCAGCGCCCAACAACGCTGCGAACTTCATCAACGATTTTCGACATTGGAGTTCCAGGCCCAAACACGGCGGCAACGCCAGATAATTTTAGCTGCTTTGCATCATCAGGTGGGATTATCCCCCCAACAAAAATTGGAATCTTAGCTCCCCGCTTGCTCAAAAGGTCACTTGTCGCTTTGACCAGAGGTATGTGGGCACCCGACAAGATCGACATTCCAATAATATCCACGTCTTCTTGAATTGCGGCTTCGACCACCATTTCAGGAGTCTGGTGCAGGCCCGTATATATGACCTCAAAACCGGCGTCTCGAAGCCCGCGCGCGACCACTTTGGCGCCGCGGTCGTGACCATCTAATCCGGGCTTGGCTATCAAAACGCGTGTGGGAGTTTGCATTCCCCGAAACTTTAACCTATCAATTACGGCAGTCAACACTCAAGGAGCTTTGATCATGTCTGACGTTCGCCCTGCCCTAACCACATTGAGCGAAGATGAGGCTAGCTTTCAATTGGCCATGCGAGAATTTGCGGAAGCCGAAATTAAACCCCTCGTTCACCAAATGGATCACGACGCCAAAATGGACACTGGCTTGATCAAAAAATTCTTCGAAATGGGCATTATGGGGATCGAAACGCCCGACACCTATGGCGGAGCCGGAGGCACATTTATGATGGCGTGCCTGGCCGTTGAGGAGCTCGGCCGTATCGATGCGTCTTGCAGCGTGCTGGTGGATGTACAAAACACTCTTGTTACTAACGCTATTTTGAAGTGGGCCACCGAGGATCAAAAAAAGAAATACTTGCCTAAGCTCGCTGCCGAGTGGATCGGAGCCTATGCTCTGAGCGAGAGCGGCAGTGGGTCTGACGCCTTTGCACTTAAACTTAAAGCCGAAAAAAAGGGCGAAAAGTTTATATTGAATGGTCATAAACTTTGGATCACCAACGCTTTTGAAGCCGGACTTTATCTTGTATTCGCCAATGTGGATTTTGATAAGGGTTACAAAGGTATTACCGGATTTTTGGTTGAGCGAGACACTCCGGGCTTTAAGATCGGCAAAAAAGAAGACAAGCTCGGGATCAGAGCTTCGAGCACCTGCGAGCTGCTTTTTGAAAATTGTGAAATTGCAAAAGAAAATGTAATCGGCGAAGTGGGCAAAGGCTACAAGATTGCCATTGAAACTTTGAATGAAGGCCGAATTGGAATCGGCGCGCAAATGCTAGGCATCGCTCAAGGCGCCTATGAGGCGGCGCTCGCTTATGTGCAATCGCGCGAGCAATTTGGCAAACCCATTTCAAGCTTTCAGGGCGTGCAGTTTCAACTCTCTGAAATGCGCTGTTTGGTCGAGACCGCAAGACTTCATGTTTACAATTCAGCGCGGCTTAAGGACTCGGGCCAGCCTTTTGTCAAAGAGGCTGCCATGGCCAAGCTCGTGGCCTCTCGCGCGGCTGAAAAAGTCTCGTCTATGGCGGTAGATCTATTTGGCGGAAACGGATTCACCAAAGAGTACCCTGTCGAGAAATTTTATCGCGACTGCAAGGTCGGGCAAATTTACGAGGGCACGAGCAACATGCAGCTGCAAACCATTGCTAAGATGGAAATGGGCGACTGATCGCAGATCCTAGACCCCTCTTAAGTCTTGAAATTTCAATCGTAGACTTAAACTGAGACGCCTACCTGTCGATAGGAGTGTCAGAAGGAACTAACTATATGATCAAGTCAGACCTAAAATGGAGTTTAGGACTGGTCGTGGCGCTTTCAATTGCCATAGCCATATTGGGTTGCCAAGACCCTGGTAAAGGTGAATTTTTCTACGGCACCTTTGGACTCGAGAAAAAACTAATAGTCGCCACCGGCGGCACGCTCACAGCTTCGCCGTTTCAGTTGATTCAATACAGCCTCACCGGTGAGTTCGAAAAAGTTCTTTACGATTCGACCGTAGAGAATCGGCCCATGCGCGGAGTCGCGATCATTGACCCCTTCTCGATGTTGATCTCGACTGACACGGTCGATGGAATTTTAAAATACGATGTTTTTGATGGGATCTCTCAATTTGTCGGCAGCGGCAATCTGTCTGGAAACATCTACAACGTGCGCCGCAAACGCTCGACTGGCGAAATTTTTGTGATTGAGTCGACCGCAATAGAGAGCTTTGATTCAGCCGGCAACCGCATTGGCAATCCAAGAATTACCAACACGGCAATCGGATCGTGTCTGCTCAACGGTGCGGTTCGCGGTATGGATTTTAATTCTGCCGGATACATGATTGTAGGCAGTCAAGGTAACGACGACATCTTGATGTACGACGTAAGTGAACCCGCCAATACTCTTTGCGTGGCCGCCAATCAAACTATGGGCAACCTGGACCCCATCTCTGTGTTAGCCCATTCAAACGGCACGATTTATGTGGCCACGACCAATGGTACAGATTCTGTTTTACAATTTGCGGGCAACCTCTCTGGTACAGGCACGGCGATTTGGACCGGCATCGCAACCAGCCAACCGTCGGCCCTCGTAGAGCTACCCGATGGCACCATATTGCTAGCGGTTGACCTGACCAACAATATTATTCGCATGGATACTGAGGGGAACATTCTCAATGAACCTTTTATTTTGGATGGTTTTACCACATTCGTTCATGACATGGCGATTACGGAGGTGCCCTAGTGCAAAGTAGCGCCTTCAAATTTTTGCTCGTCTGCCTGACTTTGCTTGGGGCGTCTTCATTTGCTCGAAAAAACGATGGTGTTCGCGTGCAACTGGGCGTGGGCAAGCCTACGCTTGAAGTCACAAACCCAGATGACACCAAGGTCAACTACACAGGGCTTGCCGGCTCCCTGCGGGGCTACATTCCCCTTCTTACGACCGAAAAGTTTCGAACGGATTTAACTGGAACCCTTCGCTATCTCGACTTTGAAAATACCAATAACAACTCGACGCAAAGTGAGTACGCCCAATACATTGGGCCAAGCGCGGGGCTTGAAACTTCTATTTATGGTTTTTTCGTTGGTGCCGAATACGTCGTCTTGAAAGGCCGCCATATCTCTGTTGGTCAGTTCTCGCGAAAGATCGAATTTGATTTAACTAGCACCAATATATACTATGGTTTTCGTTTCAATCTGGGTTTGGGTTCAATCGGCGTCTCTACCGGCAAAATGAGCTCTACAATTCCAAAAGACAAAACCGACTTAAGTACCGACTCGCCTTGGAAGGCGTCAGATGTGTTTCTCGAATTCACCTACACTTTTGAGATGAGCACCGGAAAATTCATATCCTCAATTTTTGGCAAATAACCCTATTTAGTTAGTTCTTTAAAAGAATCCAGCACCCAGATTTCATGGCCGCAGGAGTTTTTATAAACTCGATTGAACTTTTCACCGGTGGGCGTTTCAGCCACTTCGTGATCTACAAAGGCGCGATAAAACTCTCGCACCTCTCGCCAGCCCTTGATTTCATTTTGCACATATCTTTCGGGCTCTGGTTCGACAAGAAACTTTCTCATGTAAGAGTCACTTAATCCCAAAACATTCCAGCGCTCCCTTAACCATCCAGGCCAAGTCTTTTCCCAACCTATGTCGGTTCGATTTCTCGGGCCAAAACTGATGCTTGGCACATAAGGATCCACCCAAATGTTTGCGCCCTGATCGTAAAGTTTTAAGAGCTCTTGATGGGCATGGCGCGCTTCTTCTCTGCACACCAACCGCGTG
>JBGSQJ010000271.1:0-12957 GCA_041738165.1 Bdellovibrionales bacterium | reverse complement strand
AGACATAGACTTCAGGAATTTTTTCAGGACCCTTGCTGTATATGTTGTAGACGGTGCCATTGAATTTTTTCGCGACATTCGCGTTGCCCTCTTCGATTTCTTTTTCAACATCAACAAAGGCCATTGAATAGCGAAATTCAGTTTGATTGCGAATGTTGCTGATAAACGGAACTCCCACCGTCAATACGTCGTTGGAGTAAAAGGCGTTGGAGAGGTAATATCCCATGGCGCGAACGGTTCGGCCGATTGTGGTGGTTTCATCAAGACCTGCGGCTCCTAAGCTCAAGTTCATTTCAGTGCCCGAGGCAATCGCAGCTGAGTACTCTCTTGGGTAGAGCGTGCTCATGTGATACGCGCCATCTTCGCGGCTGTATTGGCGAATGGGCACTGTCCAGCCGCCCCCCAACATGACGTACGGGAACGGTGCGGTCATTGTCATCAAAGCCGATATTTTGATCGGAATTCTTGATAGCTCTTTCCAAGTGCCCATGGCCCTCGAAAAGGATCCGCTAGCCTCTCCGCCGTTTATACCAAGAGACGTGAATTGGTTCTTATAGTCGATTTGAGAGAAGTCTTTACCCGCGACTTGCATCAGCTGAGACAGCTCAGCCATAGTGGTGGCGTTGGCCACGCAAAGATCTAGTAGCTCGGGGTGCTCTTTGAACAGGTTGATCAAAACATTGTCTTCTTGGGCGTTTTGCTGTCTTGGTTTGTAGTTCGGATTATTTTTGAGCGCGACGCATGTTTCACCAAATTGAAGTAGGTGTTTTATGCCAGTGTCAGATCCGTGGTCGGTGATTTCGCGAATTTGTGCATCGTACTTTTGGCGCATGTAATCGTAAAAAGTGCGGGCTCTCGAGAAGGTTTGAAGCGAGCGCACCCAAAGGTAATATTCATGTACATCGGCACTGCCGCCTTTGACTGTGTCTGTAAAAGCATTGAGTCTGGATACGAGGTTTCCTCGATACTCACTGAAACTATTTTCTACGAGAGTCGAGGCATTGTAACCGCGATCCCATCTGGCGCAATAGGGGTCCATTCCCATAGAGGCCGTGTAGTCATTGCATGACGGGAAAAACGCAGGAGTGTATGTCGCAACTCCGCCACCTGTCTTCATTTTGAATTCGGGAAGGATGAAGCCATCGGTCGTCAAGGCAGCGAATTCGACATCGCCTTTTCCATTTTGCCCTTGAGCATAAACGGGGTAACGACGGTTGTAGAGGTACTCAAGTGAAGTGATATCGGCGGGGCCAGGGTGAAGGTCTTTGTACGCCATCAAGGTGTCAGTTAAACCGTTTTTATAACCCATGACGGTTGTGTAGTTACGAAAATCATTATGAGCGGCGTCTTTGAGCTCTTGCATAGAGAAGTCTTTGTAGAGACCGAGCTTCTTTGAAACGTCGGGAAGGGTTCCTCTATCTGGAAGAATGTTTTCTTTGAAGTTATGACCTAGGCCCATCATATGCCCCACTTCGTGAAGCAACAGATCTTTAGCAATGACCCTGACGGCTTCGACTTTGTCAGTGCCAGAGAGAGCCATGCCCATGGCGACTGAATCGGCGACGTCGCCAATTGTTCGCTCGGTGCAAAAGCTAGCTTTGCCGCCTTGTCCGGGTTGGCCTGACGCATAGATCTGATCGATGATGTCTGATTTTGAAATTTCCTTTTTTGTTTGTACAGAATTCATCCACTCATTCCGATTGGACGCGGGAACGACGTGAAGACTTTCATCTAAGGTTGGTTGACCAATGAGTTTTTGAATGAAGTCGGCGTTGTGAGCCGATCCATTCACGGCTGATTGCTGAGCGAGCAATTGAAATTTTTGAGAATACTCGGCGATTTGGTTGGCGATTTCGGCAACGATGGGTTGATCTGAAGTGTAATTCTTGCTGGCCATCAATGCCTCGACGCCGGCCTGTTGAGATTTGAGGTGGTTGAGCACATCGTCTTTGCTGATTTTATCTGGATTCGAAAAACTCTCGGTCATAAGGGCGAGTGGATTGAGGTCTTGCTCGTCAGGAGGAGAGTCTGCAAGGCGCATCAACTCGGATGAGTCGGCGGCCTTTAAAAGTTCACCTAAAGTGGTCTTATGATCGCGCAGCTGGCGAAGAATGTCTTGGGCGATCGTCTCTGGAGTTGAAGTGCGCATCAATGTGCTCGGTACAACCGATTTAAATCTAGCTTGAGACTCTTTTGGCTCCATAAGTGAAAGCTGAACTATATTTTTCTGTCCGTACTGATCTTTTGTCATAGCTTCAGACGAGGCAGCCAAACTGTAGCGATTGGTGATCTCTTCAAGCATTCCGCCCCAGATAGTGACTCGGCCCCAAAGAATTTCACCATTTCGAACGTCGGCCAGAGCCTGCCCCACACCTAGTGGCGCTGAGTAGCTTAGGCGCTTGTCGGAGACCCAGTCGATCGTGGTGTAGCGGAGGTCAAACGCAAATTTTCTATCTGAAACCTTACCAACAAATGGGCGGCCGTGTCCTACTTTTGCAAAGGCATCGTTCCATTGCTCAATGACTTCCAAGCCTATTTTTACGTACTCTTTTGGAAAGCCGTGCAGCCAAATCGTGTGCTGTTTGGTAGTGGCCCACCTGGCTCCATACAAAACTTCATTGGCTGGATCCCCATCGATCTGTTTGCCAATAACATGTAGAACATTGATGTATTTGGCGTTTGTCCTATTATAAGGAGTCGGTTTGAACTTTGGGTCATGCTTAAATTCTTTAAAATTGATTCTAAATTTCCCCTGAATCCTTGAGCCAAAGCGGCTATCATTGGCCTCGACAGTGAAGCCTAAGAAACCGTCTTTTTGATCCCATTCAATATCTGACACCGAATCCACAACATGACTGGTGTAAAGTAGGTCATAAGCCCAATCTTTGATTTTCAAATCACCCAAGCTCAAATTAACAAACGGGCGTACACTCCAATGAGAGCGGTCAGAGTTCTCAAAATACTCGTCGGTTTCTCTGCCGCGGCCATCCTTTTTTCTTTCGTAGTAAAAGTGGCGCGAAATTGGAATTGTGATGATATTGGGCCACCTAGAGCGGCAGGCCTTCGCCTCATCTGAATCGCGCAGTAAACAGTCTTGAGATTCACTCATAAAAGACGGGTTGATCTGTTTACCAACCAAATTGTTTTCAGTGATTTCAAATACCATATTCACATGGTTCATGCCGTTGATGTGAGGCAGGATCGCCGAACTCCATTGGCCGGCGGCCATTTCGGGCGAGTGGCCTGCGATAAAAGTTTTCAGGCGCACTTTGCCATCTTTGTCTGTGGTTTCAAAAAACGATTTGGGCGTTTTTTCTTCGGAAGAATAGGGGTGTTCAGGTTGATTCTTTTTAAACGTGCACGCGGATAAAAGTAGAACGAGACCCAATAATGATCGGCTGAACCATAGTTTGGTGGGCTGAGGGGTCATCTCGCTCAATCTCATCTTCATTTCCTAACCGCTTTGGAGCACATGGATTGTGCCCGATATAGTGACAGTTGCAGGGCCAGTGCCAGGAGCACAGGGATAGGCATAAATACCTGAAATGACTGCATTTGATCGATTGCGATCGGCAATATGATGGCCCAATCGGGCCTGAACTGAGCTAGACCAGGCGAATTCTCCCTTTGAGAACTTTACAGGGGCTGCCAATTTTCGGCAATGCTAGTAATTTCAATATGTTACAAGTGACGTTCAGGGCCCTGAATGGGCCATTATTAGCATTTATGCTGGGTATTCAATTGGCTCGGGGTTCGATACCATTGAGAAATGTGGATAAGCGTCTGGAAGATCTGTATAGCGGTCGGGTTTTTAAGCTCGTGTGTGGGATATGCACAAGAAGCCTACGAGCTGAAGACAAAGCCAAAGGTGAAGGTCAGGGGCGCCGAGTTTTCAAAGAAAAGTAAAAGACCACAGCTTCGTGTAGCTAGAAAAAAACCGGCTGAAGTTTATCGCTATGGCGGTGAGCTCAATTATCGAATTCGAACAGATTTGGCCGATCAGGTTGAGCCTCGGCTCTACACTCACACATTAGGGTTTTCATATGGCGTACATTATGTGCCCTATGCTCTGACACTTGCGGCCGTATTGACGGCTCAGTATCAATCTGCCGGGGAGCGCCGAAGCGAAGTGATTGTCGATGACAATGACACAGAACTTTTTGTTAACGATGTCGCCCTTTCTATGCAAAAGGCCTTTACCTTGGCGGCTTCAACTAAGGCAGACGTGACTCTCACTAACGAGTTCCCAACAAGCAGTGAAGCCAAGCGAGAGGAGTATCGTTCGGTCACGACAATTGAGGGAAACATAGGGTATGGTCTTTTTCCAAAGCGTTTATCAGTAGGATTGAACTTCGGCGCCTATTATATTTGGAACTCTTATCAGTATTCTCCAACCACCTTTGAAGCCAACAAGCGAAATGGTTCCTATGGAAATCTGGGACTTTCTCTCGTGATTTGGGAAGGTCTTTATGTTGCTGGCAAAGCGGGCGCACAAATATCGACTTACACGGATGGCACCAGTGACATGACCTACAAGAATTCAGTTGCAGCTGGCTATAGATGGACAGCCGTCGCCTTTTCGATCGGGCTGTCTAACGGAAGTTATCTAGATCAAGGCGATGCCAGCCTTTGGTTTGTAGATGAGTACAGACGAATCCTCTCGGCCAGTCTTTCTTATTCATTTTAGTTGCTGCGGCGATCTAGGGCGAATACGCTGATGGTATGCGAATGGATCGAGGGCTCTTGCTCGCCATTTTGTTTTTGTTGGGGTTAGGCCTGGTTCAGGTTTACAGTTCGAGCTATATATACGCCACCGAAGTTCACAAGAACGGACTCTACTTCTTTCACAAGCAATTGATTTTTGCGTTTTTAGGCGTGGTGGCGCTTTTGGTGACTGCCTTTTTACCGTGGAAAAGAGCTCAGCAACTTGGCTTCGTGCTTTTGGGGATTGCAGTGGTTGGAGTCATATTGACGTACATACCTGGATTTGGTGTTCGCGTGGGCGGAGCCCACAGATGGCTGCAGCTCCCATTTGGTTTTCGATTCGAGCCGGGTGAACTGCTGCGAGTGACCTATCCTTTTTTGTTTGCACCGATGGTCGTAGAATTTGGTGAGGGCAAGGCCGATAGAAAATGGTGGCTGAGATTTGGTTTATTTTTAGTCCCGCTCGTGTTGATTCTCGGGCAACCAGATTTTGGCAGCTTCGTGATTGTTATTACGTTGCTTACGGCTTTGTTTGTGGCCTTTGGCCTGCGATGGCGCTTTGTTTTTTTAACGGCACTGACTCTCGGTTCACTCTTTGCGGCGCTCATTGCTTATTCCCCGTATCGTCGTTTGAGATTCGAAGCGTTTATGAATCCGTGGTCGGACCCGGCCGAATCAGGATTTCAAGTGATTCAGAGCATGGTGGGCCTCTATTCGGGTGGATTGACTGGGGTTGGTTTGGGCCAAGGGCAGGCGAAGCTTTTCTTTTTGCCAGAGGCCCATACAGATTTCACACTAGCTGTATTAGGCGAAGAAATGGGATTTATTGGCGTAGTTTTTTTACTCATGGTTTATGGATTTTTGGTATTTCGAGGATTTCAAATTTCGATTCTCAATAAATCTCTTGAAAAACGAGGCTTGGCGTTGAGCTTCAGTTTGCTTTTGGCCATTGCCGTATTTTTAAACGTCGGAGTTTCTTTAGGTCTATTGCCGACAAAAGGCTTGACCCTGCCGCTACTCAGTTATGGGGGGAGCTCATTGATCTCCACTTGTTTGATGATGGGTTGGCTTCTCAATTTGGAGAGAGAGCAACAAAAGTGCAACGCATACTGATTGGGGCAGGTGGTACGGGTGGGCACATTTACCCTGCTTTGTCCGTGGCCGAAGAAATCATGCGCCAGCACCCAGATGTCACAATTGAATTCGTCGGCTCGCTACATGGGTTAGAAAACAAATTGATTCCCGAACATGGCTACCCCCTGCACCGGTTGGTGATTGGACGGCTGAATTCGAACGTGTCGTTGGTCGAAAGAATTCGAACATTGGTGTTTTTGCCATTCACTCTGCTTCAGGTGGTTTTCATCTTGATCCGAAGTCGGCCTATTTTGGTTTTGGGATTTGGCGGGCACGCCTCGGGCCCGTTGCTGCTGATGTCATCGACTCTGGGGTTTCCTTCTGCCATTTGGGAGCCCAATGCGCTCCCGGGATTGGCGAACCGAATTCTTTCTCGTTTTGTCGCAGATTGTTGGCTGGTTTTTGAAAATGCAAAATCGCATATTCATTCAAAACGAATTCACAGTGCCGGAATGCCAGTTCGGTCAAGTATTGAAAATGTAAGTGAACCGGGTCGCCGGACCAGTGGGAACTTTCACGTGTTGGTGTTTGGTGGGAGTCAGGGGGCTCGAGGGATTAACGAAGCTGTATCTAAAATGCTGATTGAGTTCTCCAATGAATTTGCGAATGTGCAAGTGGTTCATCAGACGGGACCTACCGATTTTGAGAAAATCAAGCTTCGCTACCAAAGCGAGCTTTCAAGTGAAGCTCAAAGCCGAGTTGAGGTCTTGCCATTTTTGAATGATATGGACGTGCGTTATCAATGGGCCGATTTGGTGGTTTGCCGGGCGGGAACGGGCACGCTCAGTGAAATTGCCGCGTGCAAAAAGGCCTCTATTCTCATTCCCCTCCCTACTGCTGCTGATGATCATCAGCGCAAGAATGCCGAGAGTTTGGTAGAGGCGGGAGCTGCAAAAATGATACTGCAACCCGGGTTGACACCACTTAGCCTGAAGAGTGAGATTCTTCGCTTGATGAACTCATCGGCAGAGCGTGAACAAATGGGGCAAAGAGTTCATAAATTCCACAGGCCAAATGCAGCACGCGCACTTGTTCAGGATCTTTGGAAGACATTGCTTGAGAGGTAGAATGTGCGACTGACAGAAGCGAAAATTCACTTTATTGGTGTTGGCGGGATCGGAATGTGTGGGCTCGCCGAATTGCTACACAACCTTGGGGCTGAGGTCAGCGGATCAGACGCGAATCAAAGCGCCAACACCGATCGACTCGTGCGCGTGGGAGTGCAGGTGAAAATCGGACACGAGGCTGGTCACGTAGGTGAGTGTGATGTGGTGGTTTATTCGAGTGCCGTTCGATTTGACAATGTGGAGTATCAAGAGGCGATTCGAAAGCGAATTCCGTTGATTCGTAGAGCTGAGGCTTTGGCCGACATAATGAAACTACGTAGGGGTATTGCCGTGGCCGGGACCCACGGTAAAACCACAACCACAAGTTTAGTCGCTTCTGTTTTTCTCGAAGCCAAGCTCGACCCCACCATCGTGGTTGGGGGGCGACTTGAAGTGATTCAATCAACGGCCCAGCTCGGGCAAGGGGATTGGGTCGTCGCCGAAGCCGATGAGAGCGACGGAAGCTTCACGCATCTGAGTCCAGAAATCGTGATTATCACCAATATTGACTCTGACCATCTCGATCACTACAAATCGATCGAAAATTTGACCTTTGCGTTTTATGATTTCGCTTCAAGAATTCCATTTTTTGGGATGGCGATTGTTTGTGGAGATGACCCAAGAATTTGGCAGAGCTTTCAGCGTTTTGGCAAACGTTGGGTGTCTTACGGGCTCGAGGAACATAATGATTACCGACTGGTGAAAGCCCTAGACGGCTGGCAGATTTTGCGAAAAGATTTGCCGGTGATTCCACTTAAGCCCTCTATGCCGGGGCGACACAATGCGCTCAATGCCTTGGCGGCGTGTATTGCCGCCGAACAAGCCGGTGTTGAACTTTCTAAGTCGGCTGAGTTTGTATCGAAATTTAAGGGTGTCGATCGGCGTTTTCAACACAAGGCGACAGTGAGAGGGGTGGATATCTTTGACGATTACGGCCACCATCCAACTGAGATTCGAGCTGTTCTTCAGGGAGTCAAAGAGCGCTATCCGAATCGTCGGCTTGTGACCGTGTTTCAACCCCATCGTTACTCGAGAACTCATATTTGCTGGAATGAATTCAAATCGTGCTTCAGCGACACAGACTTGCTGTTCATATTGGACATCTATGCGGCTGGAGAGTCTCCGATTGTCGGTGTGAATGCTGTGGAGCTTGCCAAAGCGGTTGATCACGGCCATGCCAAATACTTTTCAAGAGATAAAGATCCACTTCTTGAAGGAATTTTTAATCAATTAAAATCGGGCGATGTGCTTTTGACCCTAGGAGCCGGTGACATTTCAAAGCTGGGCGAAAAGGCTGTTCAAAAATACGCCCAAGAGAAGTGAAGCCGTGGAAATTCAAGAGAACATCAGTTTAGCTAAATGGACTTGGTGGAAAATTGGCGGCCCCGCGGATTTTTTTTGCACGCCTAAAACTGTTGCAGAGGTCCAAGAGGCTCTTCAATTCGCCAAACTGAAAAATCTTCCGGTGACCGTCTTGGGCGGCGGGACCAATGTTTTAGTCAGTGATCTTGGCGTCGAGGGACTTGTGATTTGTATGAGAGAGCTAAGAGGCACCGAAATCGAAGAGCGGGGCGGACGTATTTGGATTCGCGCACTTGCTGGGACTCCTAAATCTGAACTGACAAAGATTTTTTTGCGCAAAAAATTGGCCCCCGCTTTGTTTATGTGCGGACTTCCTGGAGATGTCGGGGGCGGTGTGGTTATGAATGCCGGCATAGGTGAAAATACGGTTCCCCGTGAATTTTGTGAATTGGTCGACGCCATTGAAGTGGTCGATCGCACGACTTTTAAAATCTCGAAAATAAAAGGTACTGATATGGAGTGGAGCTATCGACATTCGGGTGGATACTCTGATGGGATAGTGGTCCAAGCGTGGCTCAGCTGGCCTCTAGAAATGGTGGCCGACATCGGCGAAAAAGTGAAGCAGGCGACACAAAACCGAATCGCCCGTCAACCGCTCACTCAGCCTAGTTGTGGGAGCACCTTTAAAAATCCAGAAGGTGCAAAGGCGGGGGCTTTGATTGAGCAAGCAGGGCTCAAGGGATTTCAAATCGGAGACGCTCAGGTGTCTACAAAGCATGCGAATTTTATCGTGAACTTAAAAAACGCTCGGTCAAAAGATGTAAAAGCGATTATCGAGAAAATCAAATCTGAAGTTGCAAGTCAGTTCGGATGCCAGCTTCAGACAGAAATTCGATTTTTGGGGCGCGAGGAATAGCGCACCGGTCAGATAACCTCGATTGGATTTTGCAGCGTCTGAAAAAACCGAATCAACCTTCGCATTGAGAATATATTTACCGGACGCACATCGGGTTGGAGGTACGAAGGATACGCCGTTAGAATTTGGCCATCCTCCACAAGAATTTCAATCAGAATCAATGACGAATAGGGGGTCCGCAGTTCACCAGCATAGCGCTGAGCTGGCCGCGTGCGATCGGGATCTATGGGGCGGCCGCCCTGCAAGGCCTCTAAAAGACTCCTTCGGTCGCCGGGTTGCTTGGGGTTGAAGTCGAGAGGGAAAAAACTTTTCCAAAATGTACCGGGTGGATTGGCAAAGGGTGAGCGCGGTGACTTTCGCAATGCGCGCTCTGTGAGCAAGGGCTCGGGAAACCGCACTGAAAAGGAGCCATTGCTGTGAATTTGAAAAACGATAGACTCTCTCGGGGCTGAAAATAACTGGCTTGGGTCCATCGTAAAATAGAGCGGGCCCTTGTAGCTTGAGCGAAATAAAAACTCGCGGAGAGCCTGCGCCGTGTGAAGTCCGCTCTCTATGATTGGGTAGCCCAAATCATTTTGGGCAAAGCGTCCATCTAGGTGGTCAACGAAGGCTTGCCAAGGATCGACCTGATCAGAGGTGAGCCGAGTCTCACAAGAAACCGACCACAGCGGTGACACTTGAACTTTATTGGGCATGCGTGTGCCGGCAAAAACCGACTGAATGAGGAGCCCGATAAGCCAAAATGAATGCATGACCGAACTTCTATCAAACTAACGTCTGGGTTCGAAGCCATGTTCTTCTGAGTAGAACCAACGAGGCTTTAAAACGATTCCATTTGAACTTAGAGCGAGCCGAGGTAAACTTTTCAAGTGAGAAAATGGCTTTGGTCTTTATTCGGTGCTGCGTTCCTAATGGCTTTGGTTGGCGTTCTTTACTTCAAGCCCGTCCAAGTTCGTCTGTCAGATGTGGTGATTGAACCTGTCGAAACAAGAGCCGCGGTGATGCCGCTTCTGGTGGATTTTTTGGGCCGTGCTTTTTGGCAAGTTTCATTGCGTGAAATCTCAACGAAAATTGAAGGCGATCATCGGTTTAAAAGTGCAGTCGTTCAAAGAGAATTTCCAAATCGATTGAAAATTCAAGTCGAGAGCCGAACCCCAGCGTTGGCTTTACTCAATTCGAAGGGGCAACTCTTCCCCGTGTCGGCCGACGGAACTTTGCTTCCCAACACAGACAAAGATCAAAATCATTCGTTTCCTTTGCTTCGAGGGCCTGATTTTGAACAGCGATCTGATTTGCGGGCAAAGGCGGTTGAGTTGGTTCACTCTGTACAAGCTATAAACGGATTTTCATCAGATCAGATTTCTGAAATCTACTATTCTGAAAAAAAGGGATTCACGCTTTACCTTTTAGGGTTGAACTCTGAGATTTATTTGGGCGATGCGGACTTTGGTCTAAAAATGAAGCGCGTGCAAAGGGTCGTTTCTTACCTCAATAGTCAAAACATTAAAGGTCGCGTCATCGATGCTCGCTTCACAAAGAAAGTTGTTGTCAGAGTGCGTAAGTCTCCCTAGCCTAAAATCAGGTATGTGGTCGTCATGCTGACGGGGAAGCCAATGGCAAAGGAAGCCAGAATACAGGCCAAGATTATAGCTGGCCTGGACATAGGAACCACCAAAGTTGCAGTAGCTATTGGGCGCTATGATGGTGCTACGCTGAACATAATTGGTGTGGGTCAGGCTCCCAACTCAGGAATGAGACATGGGGTCGTGGTCAATATCGATGCCACCACTGAAGCCATTCAAAAAGCCAAAGATGAAGCCGAGCTTATGGCGGGCCAAAAAATTGAATCCGCGTGGCTGGGTGTTGGTGGTCAACACATTAAGAGTTTCGCTTCGAGCGGGATGATTGCAATACGCAACAAAGAAGTGGCTCACGAAGACATTGAGCGAGTGATAGAAGCCGCTAAGGCCGTGGCTATTCCGCAAGACCGACAAGTGCTTCATGTATTGCCGCAAGATTTCAAGATAGATGGACAGGCCGGGATATTTGATCCGATTGGGATGAGTGGAGTGCGCCTGGAGGCCAATGTCTTTATAGTCACTGGTAGCTCGTCGGTCATTCAAAATGCGGTGAAGTGCGCCGAGCGAGCTGGGATTCAAGTGTCAGGCTTGGCACTTCAACAGTTGGGTTCGGCACTAGCTGTGCTCAGTGCGGATGAGAAAAATCTGGGTGTCTGTGTGGCCGATGTGGGCGGCGGCACTTGTGATTTGATCACATTCTACCAAGGGAGCGTGATTCACACGGGGCTGATTCCTATTGGTGGTTCCAATTTCACTCACGACGTGGCCATTGGTCTCAAGACCACGCAAAATCATGCTGAATCGTTGAAGCGAAAATTTGGTTGCGCGCTACCTGAAATGGCGGGCGAAGATGAAGCCATTGAAGTTGAAAGTGTAGGCGGCAGAAAGCCGCGCACTTTGATGAGGCGTGATCTCTGCGAAATTCTAGAAGCGAGAGCCGAAGAGACGTTAGAGCTCATTCATCACACATTAGAAAAGCAGGGGTTGCTTGGACTGCTCGGATCAGGAGTAGTGCTAACGGGTGGTGGAAGTCTACTCAATGGTCTTGTCGAAATGGGTGATTTTATCTTGGACGTGCCCGTTAGGCGTGGGTGGCCAGATAAGGTTGGCGGTTTAGTGGACGTCGTGAAGCAGCCCTCTTGTGCCACAGTGGTTGGCGTTATGCTGTATGGACTCCAAGACGAGAAGACTCGAAGCAATGAAGTGGATATTTCGGTATCAGAATTAACCAAGCGAATGCGAAGTTTACTGGGGATTTGAAGGGGGATTGTATGTTTGAGTTGGAAGAAAGTTCGAATGTTGGGGCTACGATAAAAGTCATCGGAATCGGCGGCGGCGGTGGAAACGCTGTTCAAACCATGATCGAGGGCGGGCTCAACGGCGTTCAATTTGTGGTGGCCAACACAGATCGGCAAGCCCTCGCCGCCAACAAGGCCGAAGGCAAAATCCAACTTGGACGTGAACTGACAAAGGGACTAGGCGCCGGAGCCAACCCTGAAATAGGTCGCCGAGCGGCGATTGAATCGTACAATGACATTGTCGCCGCACTCGAAGGTGCCGACATGGTTTTTGTGACCGCCGGAATGGGAGGCGGTACCGGTACTGGCGGCGCACCTGTCGTGGCCAAGATCGCAAAAGAACTCGGTGCGCTCACGATCGGCGTTGTGACTCGTCCTTTTGTCTTTGAAGGCAAAAAGCGCAAAAAACATGCAGACGAGGGAATTCGCGAGCTTCAAGACAGCGTCGACACGTTGATTGTGATTCCAAATCAAAAATTGTTGAGTGTGGCGAGTGAGCGAACACCCCTTCTAGAGACTTTTAGAAAAGCCGATGAAATTTTACTTCATGCCGTCAAAGGAATCTCAGACCTCATAAATATTCGCGGTCTAATCAATTTAGACTTTGCTGATATTCGTACGGTTATGCAGGCCAAGGGTATGGCCATTATGGGGTCAGGAATCTCTTCAGGAGACAACCGGGCCGTAGAGGCCGCCACTCAGGCGATCTCTTCTCCGCTGCTTGAGAACATCTGTATAGACGGGGCGACTGGAATCATTATCAATGTGACAGGCGGGCCGGATCTGTCGCTGCTTGAGGTGAATGAAGCTTCAACGCTTATCACTGAGGCTGCGCATCCGGATGCAGAGATTATATTTGGCGCGGTGATCGACGAAGCCATGGGCACGAATGTGAGTGTCACCGTTATTGCCACGGG
>JBGSQJ010000169.1:0-10948 GCA_041738165.1 Bdellovibrionales bacterium | reverse complement strand
GTCTCGCCAAGCAGATGGCAAACTAAAATCCATTGCCTGTGCCATAGCTGTAGGGAGTTACAAATGCAGATCTCGCGAATATTTCAGTCTGTCTTATTTCTCGCCTCGGTCTTTTTAGTTTTTCAGGGGCCATCGGCATTTGGCAAGGGCGACGATAAAAAGTACCAAATGGGCATCTTCGACATTTTTGCAGCCCCCAAAATAGTGATGGGGGTTGGAGAATATCAAGTCTCGGGGGTGGATACTGGAACCATGGGCAACGTGCTATGGGGCGGTAAGGCGGGACTCAAGCTTGGTCCAATTCTCGTCGGTGGGGAGTACCTCGAAGGCGACTACAGTGCCGAGACGTCAAATCCGAGCGGTGAGGGGATTGATCGGTTTAAGTATGCCGTGCCCAATCACGAAAAGGTGCGGACCTATGGTCTAGTTGCGGGGCTAAGCCTTGGGCGATTGGCCATTTGGTTTAGCAGCTACCCCTATGTCGAGATGAAGCGCTCAACTCAGGTGGGAGATGAGAAGTTCAATCACACTTATACGGGCTCTGGCAGTTCAGTAGAACTTAATTTTCGAGTGTGGAATCTGCTTTATATTGGGGGCTACTATCAGGGCCATAAGCTCAACGAGTACACATCTGACTACGTGGCGGCCCCGATTAAAGACTTGCCCCTTGATCCAAATTTAAAAACCAGTTCATGGGGGATCTCGCTTGGCTATCTTCTGCCATTTTCAAAAATCAAAGAAATGAAAGATCTCTTTTAGGGTTTTGGGATCGGTTTGTTTGCTAGTCAATAGGTCCCATTTATTGAAGCTGACAACTTTTAATTCATTCACTAATTGGGTCAACATTGTTGACTCAATTAGTGAATGAGATAATGCGTCGTTTAGATTGGCACGGCCTATTTTCTTGAAGAACGCAGTCGTTTTAAAATTTCATCCTAAATCGACCATTTCGATACGCAAGTACACTCTTGCCTAACTCAAAGTCTAAGAACTTCGATTCCAATATATTGACGTCAGCACACGCCATCATTCGTTCAAGGTCGCAAATCGTTCGGCGATGTTGTGTGGGCACTGCGCTGACTGCACGACTTCAATGCGCACTTTCTCTCGTTCACCATTTCACCTCAATCAACCGTCCCCCCAAATACCGCGAAGGTCCCTGAGCGTCTTCGTCTCTTTGCGTGAAATAAAACCATTGGCCTCAAGCTGATTGAAATAGATATACTCTTTGATCTGTTTAAAGGCCATTCCCCAGCTTCTGACGATTCTCGTGAACGGCCGGTGCAGCCAATAGCTCTCGCCCTTAAGGCTCGCCCCCACCTTGCGCATAAGGAGTCCAATTCGCCCGCTCAACTCTCGAATAAAGCCAGCCCAATTTGAAATCCGCCCAAGCTTAACAATCAGGTGCAAGTGGTTACCGACATTGGATCTCGCGTATATGCGAACTCCGTATTTTTTTGCGCATTCATCTAGCAGATCGTTGATGAAGTGATGGCATTTTGGAAGCCGCATTCCACCGCGCACACCACGCATAACGACGTGAAGAGGAAACTTGGACTCAACCGGCCGTTTTATTTTCGGGTTGTTGCCGTTGAGAAGTGAACCGCCAAATGAATCGCTCGGGCGTTCAAGGCCTTTGCCAGTAAACTCGAGCTGCCTTAGTCTTCGTTTTGCCAAACACTCTCCTATATTCAATCGGATTTGAATAATAAATCGCAATTGAACACAACCAAATCTAATTCATTTTTAATATTCCTTTAACCATCGCTACAGTCAACCATATCCCAAGTTCACAGGTCAAGTGCAACAGTCAGCCAGTTAAGTTCTGAGGATCGCACTCCAATTGTGAAGACGGCGTTCGTTTAACCTCGTTGGACATGGCTTTCTCTCTAGAATTGCTTATAGACAAAACGATCTTAGGCACGTCGGACCAAGATTCTAACCGGGGGGCTGGCGGGCCCCTAATGATTCAATTCTACCCACGTCGGAAACATTTCCTGTGATTCTATTCGGCTACGAGCTAATGGCATGGCGAGTGCAATGCCATAGTCTAAATAGTATTGAGATAAAACCAACGAAACGAATGAGTTACGACTGTGGCAGAGATGAAATCTGGCCCCTGGCGGGGGGGCATTTTATGGGCTTTGGTGATCGGAATGTTGGGCCTTAGGGCCCTAGCAGAGCCGTCACTTAAGGCTCCCTCGAGCAAAGAAGTGCCAAAAGGCGGCACCTGTTCGCTCACTATACAGGCCAATGAGGGCTTTGATCTCTTTAATAACTCGATTGTGAACCGTTTTACCGGCCACATGTCTGATGGGCTTTCGCCAGAAGAGCTGGGCCAACTCAAAGCAAAAGGTTACGATTTAACCCCCAAAAAAATCCAGTTTACAAGCATGCTCAACTACAAGTTAGGTGAAACAGAGCTGGCGCTGCAAAAGCACGCGGGAGTTCATGTTTGGTTTATAACTCGCGGCTTGAATCATAAAAGTTTTGCCCTCAAGTTAAACTACAAATCGATCGTCGATTTACCAAAGTGTGAAGCCCTCAAGCAAAAGGTAAGGTACCATCGCCTTCAAAGACGCCTGTTTGAGCAGGCGGCGAGGGCGCGCGCAAGTTCGATTGGCGAAACCATCTTGACCCTAGAAGCTATGGAACAAAACCGAATTGGACTCCCGTTTAGCGAAGAAGATTTAAATCAGTCTATCGCGGGCTACCAGGCGCTACTAGCAGCAGCTATTCGCGAATTAAATGAAATGACCAAGATCCAAAATCAGTCGGGCGCTTCAATAGACGATCCGTTTGCAAGGGTTCAAAGCGTTAGGTCAGGCGCATTGAAAGCGGGACTCACTCAATACGTGAGAGCTCAGACGGCACTAAGTCGGTTTGTGTCGGGCGAAGGCGCGAACTGCGTAGCGAGAACGGTTACGATTTTGAGTTTGCTGAGAGATTTAAAAATTGAGCCACCAAGCGGGTGGAAGCTAGGCGCTGAACTTTATTTTGACCATATTCAGCCGGTGCTCGTGAACGTCAACTCACAAGTCGTTATTGATTTGATCTCAAACCAAAAGCGCGAAAAATTGACTCAGCCCATTTACTCGGTTGAGGGTTTACTCAACAATGCATTTCGTAGGGTGAGCGGCTATCGATTTAAGCTCGACGGAGATATGGGCAGCTGGAAGGTTAGGGCCAGTGACGCCATCTTTTTGCCCCCATCGATTGATCTTGACGGGTTAAGCGGTGTGAACACCGCAAATGCAATAGATCAAGTGTCATCTAATGAAAGTGCTGAGCTCGTTCGTATAGACGTTTTTAATTATCTAGAGCTCCCGGCTCTGAGTCGATACTCGAACGAAGATCCGCCGGTTACAAAAGACGAGTCACACTTGCTCGAGCTAAAAGTTGAGATCAAGAAATCTGATTCTGAGCAAAATGATCAATCGGGTGCAACAGAAAACGGCAATACAAACGAATCCCTTTTTAATGGCTATGCTAGTGGCAAACCTTACTTTGACGACTCGGCTCTACTCGCAGCCAAGTTAAAGCCCGATGAAAGTGCAGATTACGCTCGCATGGTTCAAACTAACGGAGCAACGGCCAATGATCTTAAAAAGTACTCGGCAGATCAACTCAAAGAAATTTTCAACAGCCCAGTCACAGCTGGTTTTCTTAAGGGCAAAGTCTTGCCCCCACTAATTTTTTCCGGCGACGTGAATTATTCGTTCGCGGCTTTGTCGGGTGAATGGGTCAATACGCTTAAGACGAATCAAGGTAAAGATGTTCAAACCCGCTCGTTGGCGGTGCAGTGGAGAGTCAACCCCGAATTGATCCCGGCGCTCGTTCAGATGACATTGAGCGATCGGTACAAGGCTGTCCATAGTCTTTCAAGACGAGAGTTGAGAGAGACATTAAACAATGCGATCGATCAATTTAAGACCATAACGACAGTTCAAGAGTTTTTGACTCAAGCGAAGAGTCAAGACTTCGCCTCTTCGATCAAGCACGCGAAAGTCATGATCGAATGGATTTACTATCTGGATGGGTCACACGAGAGTTCCGTAGTTGATTTGTCAAATGACAAAGAAGCCGGTCATCTTGTTCGAGAGTTGACGATCGAAATCCAACGATTGTCTGAGATTTTTGAAGTTGCACTGCAAAATGCCCACGCATCCGTCTTGCTACTAGATGATTTTAATGACGAAGACTGGGTGAATCTAGAAAACGTGTTGGATCAATATTTACTTCTCACCTATGGGCTGAATGCAAACCAACCAAAATGGTTGAAGAATCAATTGGCTGTTCCAAAATTGGCGCCGCGCTCATTCTCATACTTCAAATCGTCACTGCTCAATTATTTGCTTCGCTCAAAAAACTACCTATTTACACATCAGGTTCATCAGAGGTCCAGTTCTACGGAAACCGAGGTTGGGAGTTTAGGGGGCGTTCGAGATCAAGCTTTGGTGCCTAGAATCGATCTTCCTACTGTGCCATTACCGAAAGGCATTAGCCTACAGAAAGCGTGTTTGAGTTCCGATCCTTTTTTTCAAGTTGGATTTATGGCTTACGAGTGCCCAAAGAAAGATTCTAGCTTTGACTATGCGGCATTTCAAGATCCGCGTGAGAGAATTCGGCTTAAATCCAGCACGGTTGTAAATATGGTTTATATACTTGGCGGCTTTACGTCAGAGCGATTGAGCCCCGTGAACCTCATGTTTTTTCATTTGCTCATTGATGATGAACTTAAGAATCAATTGAACAGGGACGATTCAATTATTGCTAATGAGAAATCCCCATATAACTCTCGTGCCAATACCAGGGAGTACTTTTTGCGCTCTTTGAGCCGAGTCTTTGCCCCTTCTGTAGCAAGTTTTGATCGCAAAGAACTCGAGTCGGCTGCAGGTAGCGATGGTGAGCCCTGTAAATTCAAAAAAACGCGTGAAGAAAACGAAAGGTGCTATGCTGAGTTCTCGGCCGGTCTTCACAACCGTGGACTTGAATCACAAACCCCAAGTTGGGTTCGAGAGAATCGTCGTTTTACTCCATATTTTTTAAAGCTAAAAGCTCTTAAAGAGAGAGAATTGTCTGAAATGGATTTTGTCTCTGCGCGCGCCCATACCGCAAAGTTCACCAATGGTGAAGTCCGGTTAGAGTTTCAGGGGTCTGATATTCCCAAATCAATGGCACGGGAATGCTCTGGTTTGAACAAAGGTATGGGGAGCGAGTTATGTTTTAGCGGAAACTATCTCCTTGGTGCCGATAGGTCGATACAACGCTGGGACTCAAAGATATTGGCACATGTTTTATTTGAAGCTTCAAGAAGCAGAATTGGAAATCGGTATTACTACAATGCCTCAATGGGTTTAACGTTTGCGGCGTCGTCCAAAGAAAGGCAAACGTTAATTGGCATTTCGCCTTTTCTTGACCCGAAAGAATTTAAGGGTGCAATAGCGATTTCGGGTAGTGACTCAGACCCCTACCTGCGAAAAGAGATCCTAGAGCGGCGAATTGCTTTAGAAAAAGAATACCTGCTCTAATGATTGAACAGGTGAACGTCGCGCTGCGGGAAGGGAATGCTGACTTTGTGTTCTCTGAACAACTCATCGATGCGCGAGCGAATCTCGCTGTTGATTTGGTCGATGACCCAAAGATCTTCGCACCAAAAGCGCAAATCAAAATCGAGCGATGAGTCGCCAAAGTTTTCAAAAATCGCAATGGGCGCTGGCTCTTTCATCACTCTTTCGTGCTCGATGGCCGCCTGAATCAACAAACGATTCACCAGCGGCACGTCAGTCCCGTAGGCGACCCCTACGCGAACGTGCTGGCGCACTCTCTCGCCAGATAGGCTTTCGTTGATCACCTCTTCTGAAATCAATTTCGAGTTAGGCACGATAATGCTGATTTCATCTCTGGTTTGTATGATTGTTGAGCGAACGCGAATATCGACGATGCGGCCCGAAGTTGAGCCAACATTGACGATATCGCCCACTTTGACCGGGCGTTCGATTAAAATGATGATCCCCGAAATGAAATTTTGTGTGATGTTTTGAAGACCAAAACCAATTCCGACCATGAGCACAGCGCCCACGGCGGCTAGCGAATTGATTGAGATTCCTAAGTTGTCGAGGGCAAACAAAATGCCAATGGCGATTACAAAGTAGTGAGCGAACTTGCCAATTGAATCTCGGACTCCAGAATCCACTGATTTTGCTTCGAGGTAGCGTCTGATGACGTGCCCTAGAAGTTTGGCGACGCGAAATGAGGCCAACACAATAATGACCGAGATGATTAGGCTCGAGAGCGAAATGCTCGAATCACTAAGCTTTAAAATGGGCTTGGTCAATATTTCTAGAATGTCTTCGAGTTGCTGGGCCAGCGTCTTTTCAATCTCATTCATTTTGAGACCCTAGTTTAGCGACCAAATCATGGCCTATCCAAAGTACGCTTTTTCGCGGGCGAGAGCCCTCTCTAAAAATGGCTTTTCCGCAAGAGCGAAAGACGACTTCACTTAAGTCTTTGGATAGCAACTGTTTGGGATCTTTGTGCATGCCAATGATTCTCTCAGATGTGGTTTGCATCTGCTCCATTTGCTTTGAGCCGTTGTGCTGTGGCCAAATGTCATACTTCGTCCACTCTTTTTTGAGGTTTGAGCGAAAGTACTCATCGGTGATTTGCAAAATCTCATCAATGGAGTGTTCAGGCTTTAAAAGTTCTCGGCAAAGCACAATGAGCGACTTGGTGATCGATGCGCCTGGGTTCTCTTTGCGAAGGGCCGCGATCAAGGGATAGAGCGGGATTTCAACACCCGGAAAGATCGCGCTCGAGTCGGTGAGAATTTCGGGAACATTAAAGACTGTAGCGGCAATACCTTTTTTAGAGGCGCGGTAAGCGTGTTGTTCGAGCTCCAATTTGGCAAAGCCTTGAAGATAAGGGGAGTAGCTCTGCCATTGGTACTCACCTTTAATGAGAATTTCATTGCCATGGTAGCCGTAAGCCACATAGCAAACTCTGGCGCCATTTTTGGCCAATTTGTCGGTGAGAGATTGGCTGAGTTCAATTAGGTGTTTGAGGGAATGGGCGGTGACTTCCATAAAGCTCATTGAGCAAAACCGTCCAAGTTCACCTTCCCAAAATTCTTGGCTAGAGGCAAAGCGCTCGCCGTAACCTTTGAATACGCGGTTCATGGCTGGAAGAACGATTTTCGCGCGCGGCACTCCTCCCGCCATCGTGTGCGCGAACATGATGTTTGAGCCCTTAGGGACCAGGCCTTCTAGCTCCGCCATGTACTTGGTCACTCGCTCACGAAAGCCCGCAATGGCGCGGGTTTTGGACTCTTCAATCGACACCCAGTCCATCTTGGCATTTTGCCACTCGCTCAATTTTAGGCCTTTGAGTTGAGAGACTGGAGTTACGCCCTTGCTGTCGGGCTCGAGATCAAATCCGCACTCTAGGGGCACGTTGATCAAGGGCCATTGGCCCTGCTTTTTTTTCTCTTCAAGCTCCTCTTGATTGAGGGGGCGAAGCTGCAAGTTTTCGCCGCGCCTGCCAACCGTTGAGTAAATGACTTTCATACCATTGGCTTTGGCTTCTTCGATGAGTCCATTGACGTAGCCGCGGGCGAAGACCTCTCCGAAAATCACAAGCACGTCATCCGCTTTGAAGTCTGAACTATTGGGGGCTTCTTTGAGAGGTTGAAAGGGAATGAAAACTTGGTCGGTATTAGCCATTTTCAATGGACTCCTTGAGTGGTTGTGTTGAGATATTAAACAGACCTTGTGATTTTTACAATTCCTGACACATTTCTAATATTTAACAGCTTGCAGTCAAGTCGTTTAGTCGCCTATTTTGGGCGAATCAAATGGAATGAATCTTGTACCTCTAAGTTTCGCATCTCGGTCGGGGTGCGGCTAAGGTTGGGAGTGCATGTTGGGGTCGGGGCGAAAAATATGGGTTTTTTCCATTTTTATGCTATTTGCGCCGGCCTGTTATGGCCAAAATTTGGCAACATCCAGCTTAAATAGTGACGTTGAGCGCGCAAAACCCTGGATGGCTCAGTGGAAATTTGCAATGGGCGGGATCAGTTTTTCTGAAGGCCAAGACGAGGGTGCGGCCGCGTTTTCGAAGTTCTCACTCAAATTCGACTATAAGTTCAACACTTGGATTCGGGCTCACATTGAACCAGAAGCTGAGTTCTTTTCTTCTAGAGTTCAAGAGCGCTACGACAATGGCACCTATGAGAGCAAACTTCGTATGAAAGAGGGCTATCTCTCGGCCCATTACGAAGAGCTCGCTGAGGTCAGAGGCGGGGCTATTTCGCTTAAAGATCTCTCGGGCGAAGATCGAGCGGGTATGGTGGTGTCGGGTGGACGCTCATTCCCTGGCGTGCAAGAGCGAGTCACTGTGAAGGGCAAAAAGGCTCAAGTCATGCTGATGGCCCAACAGTTGGTCCCGACTTCGTACACGCTCAACACCGAAAGAGATAACCAAGAGAAGCTGCCCTCGTTCAATACCGAAAGTCTGCATGGTAAATACACTCCAATTGAGCAAATCGAACTAAAGGCCATGGTGGGTCATTATTCCTACCGGCAGCTACCGGACAAGGTGGCTTTTGAAAGTGCACGATTAGGTAACCGGGTGAACGGTGAAGTGGCTCCCGGCGCGCAGTTCAAATCGGGCTTTGATGGCTATTTTTGGAGTGGATACGCTAAAGGAGAGATCACTCCAAGTGTCGCGGTATTTGGTGAACTTGGCGGGATAGTCAACAACGAGGCCGATGCGAGTGACCGGGATGGTCAGCTATGGGGTATTGGCCCAGAGTTTAATTTTGGTTCAACTCAAATTATAGTTGAGTATGGACAGTTTTATTTAGAGTCCGATGCGACTGTGGCCTATTACACATCTTCTTCAACCGGGAACACCAACCGAGAGGGACAGTTCGTCAATTTGATTGCTGATTTTAAAGAATCAAACTTTAAGCTTTTAGCTCAATGGGCAACGGCCGAGCCGATTATTTCTAATGGCACGCAAAAGACCTTCAACGAGTATTTTATAAAAGTGGAGTCGCACTATGCATCGTTTTAAGCGATTCCTAAATACAGATCGACCAGGCCTGCTTTTTTGCTCAATGATGTTATGCGCACTAGTGGTGGGTTGCACTAAACCAGACAAGACGAGAAGCAATGACGGCGAAGAGGGTGATGCCTCGTTTGTGATTGAGTCCGTTGAAGGAACAGTTGTACCTGGCCCCGTCAATGCCCTGTCGTCTTTAGAAGCACCTGAATATGTTGAAATCAGCTACAAGGCCTGTGTGCTGGATCGCACCAGCCGAAAAGATCTAGTAGGGCAAAAGTTTGCCGTGCGTGATGTTGTCTCAGGTGAAGTCATCGAGACGAAGCCTTCAAACACGAGAGGCTGTTTTAACTGGGTTGAAAAGTTGAGCTACAATCATTTCGCCGGCCAGAGCACTTGGGTCACGCTCGAGCGCGAGATTATTGGAAGAGGGGTCAACTCAGGTTCTCGAAGAATTTCTCTTGCTGTGAATCCTTGGGCTGCAAGAGGAGAGCAGCAACGGGACTCTCAGCCCGCTGTCGTGTTCTTACGCAACGGAGATGAAGAATTCACGCCGACACAGTTGGTTGATAAGGGGCAGTCGTTAAAAGCACTGGCTGGTGAAAATGGCAATCCCAGTGAACTCTTGATTCAAGATGTAAAACTCAAAGCGATTCCTGATGGCGAGGGCGATGGACACATAGCCCTTTTTGCTGAACTGGAAATGACACCGAAACTAAAAATGAAAGCTGCAGACGGATCAACTCGCTACGAGCAGATTCGTGATGGGGCCTTTGAGATCACAGTGCAGATTTTAGCGACGCGCGTGGGCCCGAAGGAGCAAAAGATTTTGCTTATGCGCGGTGAGACCACGTCTGTGGCCCATGCTGAAGATGGAATGCTAAAGGGCGAGTTCAAATGGATTCAAGATGTCAGGGCCAACCAAAGCAATCTTGAATTGGTCATGAGAGTGAAGCCTCGCGGAGTTTCAGAGAGCCGAATTAAACCATTTAGTGGAGTGTTTAAGCTCGGAACGGGAACCCAAGTGAGCAGTCACACGGGTTCAGTATCGAACGAATGCCGCAATGGTTCTCAGGCCTGTGATTTTGATGCGGTCGTGGCCCAAGCCAGCAATTACAGCCAACTGATGAAGGCGGGGTATGTGCACCGCAATTCTCCGTATATTTTTTCAAATATAAAGCTTCGCTTCACCTCGGTGTTGCCGGGTGAGACAGCCACCCAGCGAACAGTGGCTTATACGGCCTCAACTTGTGTGACCAATCGGCAAACTCGGCAGCCACTGGCTGATACCCCGCTGTCGATCGAGTATGAAAAAGCAAAAGGTAGCCAGCTGGGCGGCAAAATCATCGAAAAAAATACCGACGAGTCAGGCTGCCTCAACTGGAGCGGAGAAATTCCGCACCGGTATTATGAGCCTGAAGAGTATTTTGAGAACCTAATCAAAATCAAAATGGCCTCAGGTTACAGCCGCGACTTCAGATTTTTCTTAAATCCCTGGGATGATAAGTTCACCTTTGGATGGGATGAACGCGAATTTGACAAATCATTTTCAGATACGATTAAAAATCGCAAAAAAATAAAATCACGATTTTTCTTGGGCTCTCTCGGCTATCATACGGTTCGATTTCTTTACAATATCGATCCTTTTATGGATCTTGAAGTCAAAAAAACGGTCCTCCTTGAGCTCTGGCCAAGAGTTCTCAGGTATTCCGGAATTATCAACGCCCGAAAAATGACCGAGAGCTTGCGCGACGGTATTTACCTGATGAAGGTGGCGATTCAAAAAAATTATCTCGATCCGCGCGACAACTCAAAATGGCTCATCAAAAATACGCCCCAGTATCGAGCGGCGTTGACCAATGTGGGCGGCTCGCAGTTGGCGTCT
>JBGSQJ010000145.1:0-3017 GCA_041738165.1 Bdellovibrionales bacterium | reverse complement strand
TACGCTCAATTCCAAAGCCGAAGGCATAGCCTTGCCACACCTTGGAATCCATTTTGACCGCATCAAAAACTTTAGGATTCACAAGTCCGCTGCCGCCAATTTCTATCCAACCGCTTTGTTTACAAAGCCGACAGCCTTTTTGTGAACACACGGGGCAGCTGCAATCAAATTCGGCCGAGGGCTCAGTGAACGGAAAAAAGCTCGGCCTAAAACGAATCTTCACATCAGAGCCAAACAGCTCGCGCAGCAAAAAGGCGATCGTGCCTTTAAGGTCTGCCATCGATACTTTATGATCCACCACCAAGCCTTCAATCTGATGAAAGTTGGGTGAGTGAGAAACATCTGAATCACAGCGATACACCGACCCTGGAGCCAGCGCTCGAAACGGCGGCGTCTCACCAAGCAGAGTGTGAATCTGAATCGGCGATGTGTGAGTTCTTAGCACGTAGTCTTTATCGATGTAAAAAGTGTCCTGCATATCCCGAGAGGGGTGATCGGGCGGAATATTCAGCGCTTCAAAATTGTAAAAGTCCTTTTCGATTTGCGGCCCAGTTCGCACCCGAAATCCCAAGTTCGACAAAATGCCTATAACTTCATCAAAGACCAGCTGAATGGGGTGAATCGATCCGCTCACGAACTCATGCCCGGGCCAACTCACATCGATCTTTTGAGCCGACACTTGGGCCGAGATGGCATCTGTTTTGAGTTCGAGCTCCCGCGCCTCATACGCACTCTCGAAGCTTTGCTTTGCAATATTAACGATTTGACCAAGCTTTGGCTTATCTGATGGGCCAAGTTTGCCCATTGAGCGCATCACTTGGCTTAAAAAACCTTGTTTTCCAGCAAAGGCCACCTTTACAGTGTACAAATCCTCAGCGCTTTTGGCGTCAAGGATACGGCGAAGAGCCTCTTGGTGACGTTCCTCAATCTCGGTTTGAAGCTGGCTGAGGTCGGCGCTGTCAGCTGGGGGATTCATGCCTTCATCTTCGAATGCTTTTTTCAAAAAAGCAATGTAAACCAAACACATGCAAAGATCAGTTCACAAGAAGCCGGCGCAAATTTACCCCTTCAAAGAGGCCGACGAGCGACTCTTTGATCTTTTTAAGAATCACGATTTCGGTGATTTTCCCCATTCAGACCGGCATCAATTGGTCGAATTTTACCAAATCCTGATGAACCACCAGCTCACAGACAATGTCACTCGGCTCATTCAGTTTCGCGACATCGCGATCAAACATTTTATCGACTCGTTGATGGTCGATCGGCTCACTGAGCTTTATTTTCCACTTTTGGATATTGGAACAGGGCCCGGATTTCCAGGAATCCCTTTAAAAATTGTACATCCCGGCCAGAAAATCATTTTGGCTGAGGGGGTAAAACGACGCGTAGAATTTTTAAAATCAGTGCGAGAACAAATGAAAATCTCTGAATTGCAGATCGTTGGCCGAAATGTCGACGGCCAATTTCAACTCCCGGTGAAAGGCGCCATCACACGAGCCGTTGAAGATGTCAGCACAACCCTAGAGCGTGTGCTGGGATGCCTTGAGGTTGGTGGGCGAGTTTTTCTTATGAAGGGTCCAAATGTGGATGGTGAGCTCAAAGCCGCAAAAAACGGTAAAATCATGCGAGATTTTAAACTTTGTGAGGATCATGCCTACAATCTGCCTAAAACCCCTCACAAGCGCCGTCTTTTGGTTTTTGAAAGGCGCTAAAATATGAGAATTGATAGCAAAGACAACCCGCGCTTTAAAACATGGCTCTCTCTCTTAGAGAGTGCCGGAATTCGTAAAGCCGGCCTGGCCCTGGCGTCTGGGGGCCGAATTGTCAATGAGCTCATTCATCACCCAAAAGTGCGTGACCTGGTTGAAGCGGTTTTGCTCCCGCCAAGCAGCGAAAAACTGCCCAGTGCGGCCCGCCAGTTTGAGCTCAGCGATCAACTCTACGAGCGTCTTGATGAGTACGGCACCGGCAGTCCACTGCTAGTTATAAAAAAGCCCGCTATTGAAAATTGGAGTTCGGGTGATCCGCTTCCAGAGGGTTTGGTTGTGGTCGCAGCCACCTCTGACCCCGCCAATCTTGGCGCTCTGATTAGATCGGCCCACGCCTTTTCTGCAAGCGCGGTCATTCTCACTAAAGAGTGCGCCTCAGCGTTTTTGCCAAAAACGATAAGGGCGTCGAGCGGCTCGAGCTTCAAGGTCCCACTTTTTTCTGGCCCGCGCCTATCAGAACTGAGGTTTCCGCCTTCTCATGCCCCCGTGATGCTTGATCTCAAAGGTAAAGATTTAAGCGAGCACAAGTGGCTGAAAAATTCAGCGGTGGTTGTGGGACAAGAGGGCCAAGGCGTGCCCGAATCACTCGTTGGTGAGCGGCTTCATATTCGAATGAGCGATAACCTAGAGAGTCTCAACGTCGCTGTGGCGGCTTCGATCGCGCTCTACTCCTACGCCAATCAAAAATGAATTCTATCTCAAGAGGTGCGAATGACTAAAACCGAAAAAGAATTTCGCGTATTGAAGATCTGGGTGGGTGCGCTGACGCTTTTGTGCCTCAGCCTCCTTGGCATGCTTCTTTTCGGGCCGACAAATAAATCTTTCGACGAAATCAACGTCGAAAGATTAAACATCATCGAAAATGACGGAAAACTCAGACTCGTCCTATCCAATCAAGCTCGTCAGCACCCGGGAGTCGTGGATGGAGTGACTTTTGATGACCGAATAGGAAAACGACCTCCCGGTCTAATGTTTTTCAATAAAAAAGGTGACGAACTGGGCGGTTTGGTTTTTGAAGGGGACACCGACAATGGCCAGGGCGGCTCGTTGACGTTCGACAAATTTCGAGGCGATCAAACGATTCAATTCATCCACGACGAAGAGCCAAATGGGACATACTTCGCCGGGCTAAAAATGAATGATCAAAATATGGCGTTAACTGATTTATTAAAAAAACAAACCGAAATATCCAAGTTGCCAACAAAAGAAGCTCAAGACGCGGCCTGGAAGTCACTGCGAGATCAGGGA
>JBGSQJ010000131.1:0-4426 GCA_041738165.1 Bdellovibrionales bacterium | reverse complement strand
AAACCTTGGTGCTGTGCAAGTAGAGGCAAAGGCCTGCGAAAGCGATTTTCGTTATAGAGAGCGGGCCGAAGTTTCGTGCGATGAGATTTCGCTTACCAGACGCTACAGCCACAGACCTGAGTGCAAGCCATCCTGACAGCGGATCCAAAAGGGTATCTCGGGGATAGCGGAGCCGAGGTAACCCTCTGGGCGCCTAGTCAGGTCTAAGGGGGCTCAGGCCATGCGCGAATGATTCGGTTTTAAATCAAATGATTTTCCGTATGGATGGCTTGTAGGTTGCAACATCTTGATCGAGAAAATTTAACCAATCTGAGCCCGATTTGGAGACCCTATGAAATACCTATTTTTGTCACTAGTAACAATTTTTGCCTGTTCAACCGCCTCGGCAATAGCGCCTTGCAATCCAAGTCCTTCTGGTAAGGTCGAGTTAACGACTGTGGTCACACACGAATACAGCGCTCTAGAGTTTCATACCATGGTGTCTACCCTGAGGAGCGAGGCACAAAAAATGGGTTACTCGTTATATTTCGAGAAGGGTCTTTTATCTAGAGGCGAGTCGGTGAGGGTTACGCTGTTGTCCGATGGGAGGATTCAATTGCAAATGGAAACATCTGGTGTTGAATTTGGATCGGCTACAAAGTTTAAAATCGACCTTGAGGCGTTAGCAAAAAAACTTTCTAACGGATCCTTAAAAATTGTGGTTTATGCGCGCGATGGTGAAATCTGTAGTTAAGCCTGAAGGGGTGCAGTTTAAACCACTTCAATCCCGTGCGAGGCTCGATCCATTTCATTCGCGCCTCGTGATTTTTCCACACCGCCACTTTTGTTCCTGAAGGCGCCCCCTCCTGATCAACCGATTAAAGGGGAGTCTTTTGGACCCTCAGATCGAAAAAAAAGGCGAGCCGCTCTGAACGGTCTCGCCTTTTTATTTCTACTTAGCTTGCGACGGGAATTTTCTCGATCTCGGGAAACACAGTTGTGGTTTCCTGGAGCTTTCTTTCGGCCTCTGCCTGGTCTTCGATCTTCTTTTTTAGTTCGGCTTCTTCTCGCTTCATTGCCTGCTTTTCGGCGCTCACACTTCCGTGACTACATTTTGCGATGCTGCTGATTTGTCGAAACGAAATCCCGCTTTTCAGCAACTTTCGAATCAAATCTGAGTCTCGCATTTTTTTCCGGCCAATCAATCGGCCCTTGGCGCGGGCATTGGCGAGACCAATCTTCACCCTGTCGGCAATGAGGTCTCTCTCTAGCTGCGAAATGCTGGCAAGAATCGAAAAGATCGCAATCCCAACCGCCGAATTTGTGTCGATCCTCTCCGTGAGGCTCACAAACTGCACTCCCTTGGCCTTGAATCGACCCAGGGCATTCAACAGGTGCGTTGTGCTTCGTGCAAATCGGCTGAAGCTATAGACCACGACAATAGAAATCTCATCTTGTTCAACGGCCGCCATCATTCGGTCCATCGCGGGCCGACTGGATTTTGTTCCAGATATCCCCTCGTCTGTGAAAAATTCGACGTTTTCGATTTGGTTTTGTTCGCAGTAGGCCTTAAGCACTCGAACTTGCGATTCGAGGCCTGTGGCTTGGTCCATTGTACTAACACGGGCGTAACAAGCGACGCGTTTTGAATTCATAATAGTTCCTTGATGAAAGTAGAAGAGCCACTCAAGCGGTCGCGCGAGTGCAAAAGTCCGAGAAGCATCCCGGAAGCAAAAAAGAAGCAAACATACGAAATCTGCCGAAAGAATTTGAAATATTCCATCCGAGGGGCCAGGCCCTCTCGTGTGATTTCAACTATTTGGTTTTATTGGTTAACGATTGAATCTTCGATTCACTACTGCCTAAATTTGGCGGAGAGGGTGGGATTCGAACCCACGAGACTGTTTTGCAGTCTACTCGATTTCGAATCGAGCGCCTTCGGCCTCTCGGCCACCTCTCCTAAAATGCCTACTTCTGGCGGCAGAGTTAGCATAGGCCCAATCCCTCGTCTAAAAAAACACGTGACCACTCACGGACGGCGCACTGCTCCTAGAAAAGTTACCTGGCCCGTCCCGAGATTCCTTGATAGTTATCAACGAATCCGGGGGGATGATGAAAATGCGAATTTTGCTTTTGGCAATTGCGTTACTTTCTGTTGGCTCGTTAGTGAGTGCTACCTATGCATCGAAAACTGTTGAAAATTACACTGCTTATGCCAACTCAGTTTCCCGTACTTTCTCGTTAGGTGACGGCGGTGATGATTCTGGCTGGCGGGAATGCGTACAAATGGAAAACAACGAAACCAATATCGGGCTGGCGTGCGAAGGTGTGCGCAGCATTCTTGTTCATGGCGGCCGCATGTTTGACGTGAACTACTACTGCGAGTTCCGATTTGTTAAAAAGGCCGAATTGAAATTTGTAGTTGAAACAGAATCCTGTCAGTAAGGCGCTCGACTTTCCCCATCGAAGTCAGTATCTAAGCGCCCATGCTTCTCACTGCCGTCGGTACCCTAATTTTTAAAGTGATTGTTATGAAGACAGCCACCCAACACCTGCTCTTTACCTCGAAAAAGGCCTGGTGCAATGGCGAAAACTTGCCCGTGGTTTACCGCTCGAAAGTTTCGCGTGATCGGCTACAAAACCTACAGGCAGGCATTTATGTGTGCAGCGGACGCTTCAACGTTCGAGCCGAGTTTGTAGGTGTGCAAGATTTATCTAGCTGCCGCCCTGCCACCCCAGTGGAGCTCAATAGGCCGTGCGAGACCGGACCCTAACCTACCTTTGGTATGCCATTAAAATCTCTGATGATTTGCTAGAAAGAATTCAATCCCTCAATCCCCATTTGACTGGTTCCACTTTGGACCATTAACTCCCTCTACCAACTTTAAAGGGGATAGACACGTGATTAGGTTACCAATTCGTACCCTGCTTTTCTCACTTCTTCTGGCACTGACTTCATTCTCATTTTCGGCTTCAGCTCTAAAAACCAAACGCGATCAGCTTGTTGCTATGGAGGCCATTTTGGCCGAGTTGCAAACTCACTACGGCATGGCCAAGTTCAAAGAAAAAATGTTTGGCGTAACCTACGATTCTCTTCGCCAAAAATACTCAGGACTTATTCAGCAGGCCCGCACTCTAGAAGAAGAGATGGGCTATGAAGCCCAGCAAGAGCGTCAGATACTACCGCCCGACGAATTTCGCCAGCTGATGGTTGGCATGGTCTCAGAATTGAGAGATGGCCACATTTCATTGTTTCGCCAGGGCGAGAACTCGGCGACGATGGGTTTTTTCGCCGCACCCATCGGCGAGAAGTTAATTGTCACCGCTCTTCGTAAAGAATTTTTGTTGAGTGGCGCCTCGGACACCGAGATCCGACTTGGCGATGAAGTTTTAGAAATCGACGGAGTGAGCGTTCATGATCTTGCCCGTCGCAACATGCTTTCTGCTTCGGGTGGAACTTTTGCCGACCGTTGGGAAAGCGCCATCACAAACACCGTAACTCGTTTTAGTGGCAATCAACGTCTGCCCGAAGATGGCCAACGCGCCATTGTTAAATTTCGTCGTGGTGAGAAGACCTATTTCGCCCACTTGCGCTGGGCTCATTCACAAGATTTGTACTTTGCTATGCAGCGGTTCCCGGCTCACTTTCAAACTCCGTTTGCCGGCATTTTTGAGTCCGATCGAAATGTTCCCTACGGCATGAAGGGCACCGTGCGCTCGTACTTTCGCACCGGTCTAATGAAGTCTGACGCCGCCATGGTGGATATTGGTGAAGCCTTAAACAACGAGATTGCCCTGGCAAAAAAGGAAGCCGCGAAAATTGCTCAAACGAAGCGACCAGATGATGTCACCGGCCTTGGGCAACGAACGGTAAAGCCAGAGCTAGAGAAACTCACCCCAATTCATCGCCTACCCGTCTATGTTGTAAATCATAATGGGAAAAATATCGGCGTGCTTCGTATTCCAAGTTACAGCCCCGCCGGCGGATTGAATGGAATGATGGCTGAGTACAAATGGCTGGCTGAGGCGTTAAGCCGATTGCAGAAGTTTTCTGATGTGCTGGTCATCGATCAGCTCAGCAATTCGGGCGGCATGGTCTATTACGTCACTAAACTATTGGGATTACTTACTATCAGCGAAGAGCCGATGAAGACCGTTTTGGTCGACCACAAATTGAATGAAACTGTTTTGAACACTTGGAAGCCGAAGCACGCGGTTGACCCCACCACCGGTCAACACCCCAACCACACGGAATATCGATTCTGGGACAAATACTACAACGACTTAAAACAGAAGTACGCCAATGGGATCGAGTGGACTGGTTTAGTCGCTGCTTTTGATGATCAAATGCCCTCTTTAGAAGCTCGTCCCGGCGAAGTGTTTGCCGCTCCTGAGGGCGTCTTTTCAAAGCCAATTCTACTCTTGAATGACAGTCTATCAGCCAGTG
>JBGSQJ010000128.1:0-1890 GCA_041738165.1 Bdellovibrionales bacterium | reverse complement strand
AAGTTTCCTGTCGACGGAGAGGTAATCAAAGAATTTTTTCGAATAAATAGTTTGATGTTCAACTCGTATCTTTTTGCTCGTCTTGTGCTCTAGAATTTCGCGCTCGTGTCGCTCAAATTTCTCAGGGGGAATGTCGTTGGCTCGGGCCTGGATACCCTGCGTGAAAGTGCTTCCAATGTATTTATTCGTCATCCAGCTGTTCATGGCAATCTCCTTTGTGAGGGGGCTCAAGTCACTAGAGCAAGCTTGGTGCCGGACATTGACTAAAGAGATTTCGGGTACTTAGCCAAAAACCCTCGGGCACCGTCCGAGATTTCGGACCAAAAGAAGGAGGGAGTGAGTGGTGGCCCGTCGTCACGGCGTCGAACCCCGAGGCAACGCGCTGGGCATGTCCATACTAGCGCGATTCAAGGTAGTTTTGATACCTCATGATCCATCTGATTCCCTACTCGAACATTCAGTCGAAGTTTGGCCTGATCGAAAAGTTTGATCCACGGCAAGATTCTTGGGTGGTTTCAGATTTACAGAGCAAATGGGAACTTCAAAAGCATGTTTTAAGCCGCTTTGATGTTCTGCCTGATCTGGCAGTTATGAGAGCCACAGATCTGTGGAAGCGCTTGGCCGATCAGTTTTTGCCAGAATATAAAATTCTGCCGCCAGAACTTGCTGTCACGCTGCTCGGAGACTGGATTGCCGAAAAAGAATTGCCGTGGGCCAAATCGGCGCTCAGTGTGCAGATGATCATTGGGCAGATTCATTCATGGACTTCGATCTTTGCCGATTTGGATCATGAGCCATTGATGGCTGAATGGCTGGCGGAACACAAAGAGGCTTATGTGCGCTGGGGCCATTGGTTTCAATTGGGCTCAGAGATTTGGCAAAGGTGCACAGCTGAAAAATACACGCTGGCAAATTGGATTCCCGCACTTCTCGCCAACCTTGATGTTTCGAATTTTGCGCGGCCTGGTCGCTTGTATTTTGATTTGGGTCCGCAGGTTTCGCCTGTAGAAATGAATTTGATTTCAAAGTTAGCGGAACATCTCGAAGTTCATGTTCTTTATCCTGAGGTGGAATGGTCTCAGATGATGCCTCGCACGTTAGCTTCGTATCGAGCGGTTCTGGGTGATTCGAAAAAAACGGTCAGCGATTGGTCGCCGACCCAGCGCCCAGCTTTGAAGCTGGGCCGCTTCACAACTCAATTGGCTGAGACCAAGCATGCGGTCGGAGTGGTGAGAAATTGGCTTGAGCAAGGGGTATTGCCCAGTCATATCGCCGTGGTGGCCGCTGATATCGAAGAGTATTGGCCGGCTCTGCGATTGTATTTTGAGCAAGAGGGAATTCCCCTTGCGAAAAACTCGGTGTACCGGTGGTCGGCCACACTCGAGTACGGGCATTGGCTCTCAAGTCTAAAAGTGGCACTGGGGCGAGTCTCTACGCCACATCTTGAAGTGCTCTTTTTTGCTGACGAGAATTCTCGAAAAATCGATTTCGACCGCTTTCGTGTGCTCTTTTCAAAACTCTACGATGCGCACGATCTGAGCCGAGCGCCCGACATTCAACCTGTCGACCAAAAAATGTCGCTGCAAGAACCCATCGACCTTAAACGATTCGTCGAATGGGCATGTGCCTATTGGTCGCGAGCTTGGGACATTGAAAAGCTTGAACCCTTTTTAGAAAGAGTACTCAGCGAAGTTCCAAGGGGGGCATCACTCAAGCCGGCGATGTGGCTGAGTTACTTTGAAGGCGTATTGGCTCGGCGAGAGCAATCGCTTCGCTCAGCAGACAAAGAAGGTGTTCAAATTCTTTCGCTGGCCTCGACCAATTGGCTAAAGGCCACCCATGCCGTGATGTTGAATCTCAGTGAAGGCGCCTTGCGCTACCAAGTGCGCT
>JBGSQJ010000126.1:0-9265 GCA_041738165.1 Bdellovibrionales bacterium | reverse complement strand
CCTGAGAGTTCGGCATCAATATCTGTTGATGACGGATCCCTTCGTGTGAGTTGGAATTAATTTTTATTCTTGATTTTAAACCAAGCTCCGTCGAGATCAGTGGGCCAGTTCAAAAGCTCTGCCCCAGCGCCAAAAACCAAGCCGATTCGGATTTTGATTGAGCGTAGGCTAAACGGATAGGCATATTGTTTTTCACAATTCGCAAACCAAGGCCGTAGGCCTGTACCGCTCGGTCAAAGACTGCACTCTCTCTATCATCACTCCACCCAAGGTCATAAAACGGCGTCACTTCGAGTTTCGTCGAAGCATCTTTAAGAAAATAACGTCCGATATCACCGCGAAGTTCGAACGACGCCAACCGGGTATGGGCCGATCGCAAGCTCAATTCATCGTGCGACCGTACTCCCTGATTGCCCCCAATAGGAACAGCTAAACCCTTGTTGTTGTTTTGCGCAATGTACTCAGAAAGATAGCCTTCGAGTTCATTGCAGTCCGCACGCTCGGTGGCATCTGTGAGCGTCGCGCAGCGAGTATCAAGAGCCGCCGCGACTTGCGCTGAGGTTTTGTACTTGGTGTTTTCGCTAGTTACGTGTGCGTCGCTCCACAGGTTCGATTGTACAAAAACTAACGACGGCAAGATCTTAAAGTAACTCGCCAATCTAAAATCTGCGGTGAGTGTGTCGCTTTGACCCACCCTGCCGGCAGCTGTGGTCAGGCCCGCCGATGCCTTAAGACCAATTCCATCAAAGTCACCATCGGTTAGATTCGAATAGCTGAGTTTGAGATTTTGAGAGGTGGTTTCGACCGGAAAGTAACCCGCCTTGTTGGGACGCTGAACTTTGCGGCCATGAACGGAATAGTCATCGAGATTGATCTCTGATTTCAAGTAGCCAAGGGTCAGTTTTAGTCTGTCGGGGATCAAACTGGCGTCGAGCGCCAATCCGTACATATTGCCTGAAAGCTCCTGCCGAAATGTTGGTCCATTTTGCAACCCACGAACGTATTGGGTATCTAAATTTGCCTTAGAGAGATTGAGATAACCGCCAGATAGACTTAGCCAGCTTAATCCCAGCGGAACATGGCTCACCAAAGCTCCTTGGCTTTCAACCTCGCCAAAGCTCGCTCCGACCATAAGGTCTATGGATTCACCGGTGAGTTTTTTGGCTCCAGCCGCGACGCCATAAACTCCGCCGACGCCTTCGAGGCGTGATCCTACTGGGAGCAAGAAGGGCTCCATGGCTTGAGATGCGACCGAATAACTGATGAGAAATAGAAGAAGTGAATGGCAAAATATGGGTTTCATCGGTTTTAAAACTAGCAATCAATTGCGCGGTTGTCTTTAGTTTTTGGCTAAATCCACAGGATTAGCACAACTTAACTCAGCCATGCGTTAGATCTTAAGCCGACTCGAGTTCTTGATCTTCGAAGAATTGGGAAAGCTTAGCTCTCAACCTTGAGATAGCCTGGGCATGCAGCTGGGACACTCGGCTCTCTGTCACTCTTAAGATTTTACCAATTTCTTTAAGGTTTAAATCTTCATAATAATAAAGAGAGAGCACCAGCCTTTGCCGCTCAGGCAGGTCTTCAATGGCTTTGGTCACGACCTCTTTAACCGACTTCAAATTCAATTGCGTGTGCGGATTGTTGAGCTTACAGCCTTCTAAAATATTCAGAATCGATTTTTTATCGACGTTGCTAAAAGTAGAAGAATCATCAATCGACAAAACAGAAACCGGCCTAACTTGATTTATCAGGTCGAAATATTCGTCCATATTCATGCCGAGCTTTTCTGCCACTTCTTCTTCACTTGCCGAGCGGCCTAGGTTGGCTTCGAGCTCCAAAGTCGCACGGTCGAGCATCTTGGCCTTGTCGCGAACAGAACGGGGCACCCAGTCTTGCGCACGCAGCTCATCGAGTATAGCGCCTCGAATACGAAACTCAGCATAGGTTTTGAATTTATTGTCGCGGGTGGAATCGTACTTTTCGATGGCGTCCATCAGCCCGATTACGCCACTCGAGATCAAGTCATCAAGCTCAATGTTCGATGGCAAGCGAACGGCAATCTTTTGTGCGATGAATTTGATCAAAGGAGCATACTCAAGAATGAGCTTGTCTTTTTGCTGAGCCGTCATTTTGGTTGGCTCTTCTTTATATTTTTTCAATAATGCGTTCACATTATTGTTGCTGTTCGACATCTATCCACCCTTGTACTTTAAGTGTATCAAACCCACTCAAGAAAACAAAACTAGCAACGTCCAGTGGTGAAATTCTAGGCCACCCCTGAAAGTTGATTCCAAAAAAACTGCAAGCCACCTTTAACGTCTGTAAATCGGCGAGATTCTTTAAGGTTTTCAGCAATCGCACGAATGGCCAGGCTAGCTTGGGCCCGGACTTGGGTCCGCACCGCAATCTGTTGGGCTCTCACGGACTGTCTCATATTGAGATCCGAAGGGATCGAGCCCTTGTAATCTAAGCTGACACACAAGAAGTGGCTGGCCACATCTGAAAGGCGCTGAAACACTTGGCGACCCTCGGCCTCGTCGCGAACCATATTGGCAATCACCGAAAAATGCGTCTCGCGGTGGCGCTGATTCAGAACTTTGATTAGCGCATACGCGTCGGTCAAACTCGAAGGATCTGGGGTCACAACGACCATAATCTCTTGCGCGGCAGCACTCAGATACAAAACGCTATCATCCAATCCTGAGGCCGTATCTATAATCATAAAATCGTAGTTGGAATTCAGGTTCATCACCTGGTCAATCAAAAGGTGTTTTTGCATCGGCGCGAGCTGGTTGAGGCCGTAAAGTCCAGACCCACCAGGAATCAAATCCACCAAAGGCGCAACCGGTACGACCACTTCACTCATGGGGCAGCGATTCTCGAGCACATGGCTCAGATTGAAGGCCGGGCGAACCCCAAACATAATGTCCACATTAGCCATACCGAGATCACCGTCTAAGATCAAAACCCGATTGCCCTGCCGACCGAGTTCATAGGCCAGATTACAAACCAGCGTCGTTTTGCCAACTCCCCCTTTGCCGGAGGTTATGCTGATTGTCTTTGTACCGTCAGGTCGCTTCATACTTCTTGCCTCACTTCTTTTGAATCTTTGCCAGTTTAAACAAAAGCTCAACAACACGCTCTTTCGTCGCAAGCTCATAGTCCTCGGGAATCCGCACACCAAGCCCAAACGAATGCAGCGGGAGCCGAAATCTATTTTGCATATTCATCATCAGCCCATATCCACTTGTTTCATCAAGGCGCGTGAAGATCGCATCGGTTGGCTCGAGCATTTGATACCTGGACGCAAGCTCCATAGACTCTTCATTGCGCGCCAAAATGGACTGCACGTAATGCATTTGCCGCCCGCCCTTTGCAGGAGGGAGCATGGCCTTGAGCCAATTGAGTTCATCGGCCGAATGCAGACCAAAGCCGGGGCAATCGACAAGAATATGCTGAACTCCCTTTAGTTTCTCTTCGGCGATCGCCCACTCTGCGGGATCTCGCACAACCGCAAATGGGACATTTAAAATCTGAGCATAAATCTTCAGTTGATCAGCCGCGCCCACTTTTACGGTGTCGAGCGACACCACCGCAATGGTGCGTTTTTCTTTCAATACGAGGTGAGCCGCGAGCTTCACAAGCGAAGTGGTTTTGCCCTGACCTGTAGATCCTAAAAATACGTGATACCGAGAATCATTTGGCTTTGGAGCAATGGCGATCTCACGCAAAAGATGTTGAACCAGCCAAGCGTCGATCATGCTAGGTTTTTTTAGCGTCTCTGGCTCGAGTTCCTTTTGGGCCTGGCGCAGCCATTTGGCCACCAAATCCGGGTCTACACCTTGAGCCGTCATCTTTTGAAAACAACTGCTCAAATCAAACGGCAAACCGAGATCTGCGCCTGGATGCATAGATAAAGAGATTTGCGGCATACTCTGAAATTTCTCAACAAGGCCCTTTAGCTCTCGCACCTGAGACTGAAGCTCATGAACCTCGTCGGTTTTGCGAGCTGAACTTTCAAACTGCTGTGTTGCCGAAACCGCTCGCTGCGCAGCCTGTCGCACGCGATCGCGGGCGACTTGGGCTTGTGATCTCGTGTCTGGCGCCTGCTCGTCTTCGATGTCGACATAACGAGTGTGACGCATCGGCGACGGAGTGTACTCAGTAGGTAATCTGGTGCGAGACTGCGTATTGCCCGCTCCAGGTTGAGCCGTCGTTCGATTTTGCTGAGTGGCACTCTGCTGAGAAGCCGCGACCCTCTGCCTCGTGTACTCGGGAGGTCGAGTCTGAGAACTTCCATGTTGCGCGTGAACGGTGCCGCCTGGACCTGTGGCAAGCGCCACTTCGCGCGCTCGGCTCTGATCTGAAACCCGATTGATAAACTCTTTCTGACGAGATGCGGGAATTTGATGGAATTTCGATCGCAAATCTTCGCGAATCTTACTCTCTGCGATTTTCATTCGGCGAAGCGTCTCTTCTGAAACCGCAGCCGTGACCTCGACACTCTTATCACCCATCAAGCCAAAGCCTCGATGGCTATCTTTTGCCGAAATGATGATGGCCTCAGGCCCCATGTGGATTTTCACCAACTCAAGCGCCTCTTTCATCGTCTTAGCTTCAAATTTCTTAACCTGCATGATCAATCTCCACCAAGCCTACGGCCTGAATTTTGGCATCCGCAGACACCTCGTTATGAGAAAGCACGATCACATGTGGCAAAAACCGATGAGTCAGTTTAAACAAGTGACGTCTAGCGGTTGGACTTGTCAGTACAATGGGCTGGCCGGCAATCTCAGGATGAATTTCAATGGTGTTTGAGATTTGCGTAAGGATGTCTTGAGCCTGCCGCGGGTCCATCACCAACTGAACCCCTTGCTCTGTCTGAAGCAGTGAATTCGAGATCAATTCTTCGGTGTTCGGCGAAAGTGTCATCACTGGTATTTCGCCGACGTCGTTCATGTACTTGTGCGTGATCGAGCGAGCCAAGCCTTTGCGAGCAGCCTCTGTGAGTGAATCCGGATCTTTGGATCTAGAAGCTTCATCCGCTAAGGTTTCAAATATGGTCAGCAAATCTCGAATAGACACTTGTTCCTTAAGAAGATTCTGAAGAACTTTAACAACCGTTCCGAGCGGCAAGACATCTGGCACGAGCTCTTGAACGACCTTTGGATAATTCTTTTTCAGATTTTCAATCAAGTTGTCGGCTTCTTGGCGACCAAATAGTTCATGCGCGTGGGTTCGAATAATTTCAGTCAAATGCGTCGCCATAACGGTTGGTAAATCCACCACGGTGTATCCAGCTATTTCGGCTTCTTCTTTCTGAGCCTTGCCAATCCACAGCGCATCCAATCCAAACGCAGGTTCTTTTGTCGCAGCACCCGGAATTTTTTGAATCACGTTGCCCGGATCCATTGCCATAAGGTTTTCAGGGCGAAGAACCCCGCCGCCGACACGATTGCCCTTAATCAAGACTCGGTACTCACCTGGCTGAAGCTGCAAGTTGTCGCGTATATGTATGGAAGGCACTACGATTCCCATATCCAGAGCAAATTGCTTGCGAATCGAAACAATTCGCTCTAGCAAGTCTCCCGATTGATCGGACTCCACGATATTGATTAGACCGTAACCCACTTCAAGCTCGACCATATCCAGAGGCAAAATGGCCTCAATATTTTCTTTAACAGGTTTACGATTCTCTTCATCTTTCGCGGCAAGCTCTTTGTCTTTTTCTTCTTGTTGAAATCTTGAAATGACCCAAGAAATTCCACCAAGCGCTGCCGCAACTATAAAAAACGGTGTATTCGGAAGCGACGGAACCAGTCCAAAACACGCTACGATCACAGCCACAATCGCCACAGCCCGGGGCTTCAAGAAGAGCTGACCGGCCATCTCCATACCCAAGTTTTGCGAAGATGAATTTCTTGTTACAACTATACCGGCGGCAGTCGAAATAATTAATGCTGGGATTTGCGACACCAAACCGTCACCAATGGTCAACATCGTGTAGGTCTTCGCAGCTGAAGCCAAATCCATGTCCATCTGCAAAACACCAATCAACAATCCACCAACCACGTTGATCAACGTGATGATGATTCCGGCGATCGCATCTCCCCGAACGAATTTACTGGCACCATCCATCGATCCGTAAAAATCAGCTTCTTTTTCGATGTCTTTTCGTCTTTGCCGGGCATCGGACTCAGTGATTAGTCCGGCGTTGAGATCGGCATCAATCGACATCTGTTTACCTGGCATGGCGTCCAAAGTGAAACGCGCCGCGACCTCAGCCACTCGCCCAGAGCCCTTGGTGATAACTATAAAGTTAATCACGACGAGGATCACGAAGACCACAAAACCAATGACGTAAGAGTCCCCGACGACAAAGTGACCAAAAGCCTCGATCACTTCTCCAACGGCTGAACTCCCCTTATGACCGTTTGTCAAAATTAGCCGAGTGGTCGCAACGTTAAGCGCCAGTCGAAAAAGGGTGGTCATCAAAAGCAAACTTGGAAAGATGCTAAAATCCAATGACCTGTCGGTGTAGATAGCGACAAGCAAAACCAGGAGTGAAATAGTCAATGACATCGTCAATGCCAAGTCCAATAAGAACGCTGGCAGTGGAATAATCATAACGGCCAAGATGCCAACCAGCGCGAATGCGATCAAAAGATCTGAGTTCTTTGTGAACCTTTCAAACTTCTTAACAAATGCGAAGACGGCATCCATTTTAGTTCACCGCCTTTTTGCGAAGTCGAAATACATACGAGAGCACTTCAGCGACCGCCGTATAGAGCTCGCGAGGGATCACCTGACCAATTTTCAAGGTTTTAAACATTGTTCGAGCGAGCGGTTTGTTTTCGACTATCGGGATTTTGTGTTCACGGGCCAGCTCTCTGATTTTTTCTGCGATCAAGTCTGCACCCTTGGCAATGACCTGCGGAGCCGCCAACGTCTCGTCGTACTTCAAGGCCACTGCAATGTGGGTCGGGTTGGTCACGACCACGGTGGCTTTGGGAATCTCTTCCATCATCCTGCGCGTGGCCATATCTCGCTGAATGCGCTTGATGCGAGCGCGAATCATGGGATCACCTTCACGAGATTTATGCTCCTCTTTGACCTCTTGCTTGGTCATGCGCATCTCTTTTTCGAGCTCCCATTTTTGAAAAAGATAATCAATTCCCGCCAGCGTCATCATAAACATCGCCACACCGGCCAAGAGACGCGTCGAAAGAATGCCGATGAAACTAAGGACTTCGGAAATCGAAAAACTCATCAATTTGGGTAGCATGTGAATTTGATCTTTTAAGAGCAGATAAGAAAGACCCAAGATAAAGACCAGCTTTAAAACGGCTTTGAGTCCCTCAACCATAGAGCGCAGGCTAAATATTTTCTTAAATCCAGAAACGGGGTCGAGCCGTTCCCAGCGCAATTGAAGCGCCTCTTCATTGACCAAAAAACCAACTTGCATCAGCGAAGAAGCCATAGACACGATCCAAAAGAGCCCCATAATCGGCAAGAGAATCAGCGCTGTCGAATTGACCGCCACACGAACAAACGAAATCAAATCGCCATTACGGGCGGCGCTCACCATCTCAGGACCCATGGTTCTTATGAAGATTTCCGAAATTTGCGTAAAGAAGAAACGACTCATAAGCCAAATTAAAAGCACTCCGGCAAAAAGCAGCAGAACTGAAGAAAGCTCTTTGGTCTGCGCCACCTGACCCCGTTTGCGAAAGTCCTCTCGCCTCTGCGGGGTAGCATCTTCTGAGCGTTCACCCTGATCGGCTTCACTCGCCATTAAAACGCCCTCACAAACTTGAAGATTTCGACTGTGCTTTGGTTTAAGTACTCATTCATTTGGTCAAACAGCACAGGCAGGGTGACCATCATCAAAAAAAGTCCGATCATGATATTGATCGGAAAGCTCGTGACCAAAACATTCAGCTGGGGAACGGTCTTACCGACGACGCCAAGAACCAAATTGACCATCATAATACTGATCACGACCGGCGCACTGAACTTTAAGCCCAGCTCGACGATTTTTTGAACCATCTCGCCCATGCCAATAAAATGCGAGACGTTCAAAGACATACTCGCAAGTGGTGCGACCCGAAAGGTCTCAACCAACGCCTGCAGAAGATGATGGTGACCATTGAAGCCAAGGTAAAACAACGACGCGAGAACGACGTAAAACTGCTCGAGAGAAGTGCTTTGTCCGCCAAGTGCTGGGTTGAATAAATGAGCGGCACTAAGCCCCATCGCCTGACTCATCATCTCGCCGGCGACTCGAAATGCAAAAAAGAATAATCGACCGAGAAACCCCACGATCAATCCGATCAGTGCCTCGCGCGCGGCCAAAAGCATAAGATTTTGATCTAGCGAGGCGATCTCGACTGAATCTTTAGAGACGGAGCCAAACAGTAGGATCGCCAAAACAAAGCCAAAGAGGATTTTGAGTTGCTGCGGCATATTGGGAACCCCAAACACAGGCCAACTCACGACGAAAGCCGTCATTCTGACCAACATCAGAAAGAACAAGAGCATTTCAGTCTCAGAAAATTTATAAACGTCGGTCACTGAATCCTCACCATATCCGTGATTCCCTCAAACAGATGAATCGTAAACTGGTTCATGATGTCGAGCATCCAAGGCGCTGCGATCACCAAAACCACGCCTACAACCATCATCTTGGGGATGAACGTCAATGTGGCCTCGTTGATCTGAGTCACCGCTTGAAAGACGGATACGATGAGACCGATCACAAGAGCCGAAATCAAAAGTGGCGACGCCAGTAGCGCGGTCGTCTTTAAAGTTTCTTGCCCTAATCGCAGTATGAGTTCTTCGTTCACGCTCTGTTCCTCTTATTATCCAAAGCTCTTCACCAGGGATCCGACCAAAAGCGTCCAGCCGTCCACTAAAACAAAGAGCATAATTTTAAAAGGCAAAGAGATAACAACTGGCGGAAGCATCATCATACCCATAGCCATGAGCACGCTTGCCGCCACCATATCGATCACCAAGAACGGAAGGTAAATAATAAAGCCGATCTGAAATGCCGTCTTAAGTTCAGACAAAATAAACGCTGGAACCAATACGGTTGTCGACACGTCGGCTCTCGTTTTTGGAGTTTCGCTCTTAGAGAGTTTCACAAAAAACTCAAGATCTGTAGGGCGGGTTTGCGCAAACATGAACACTCGAATAGGAGCCAGAGATTTTTCGAGGGCCACTTCCTGAGAAATTTGATTGTTCAAATACGGTTGGAGCG
>JBGSQJ010000123.1:0-8248 GCA_041738165.1 Bdellovibrionales bacterium | reverse complement strand
CCATGCCGCCAAACTTAGACTTCCATCGATAAAACGTTTGAATTGTGAAGCCATGTTGACGGCACAACTCCTTCACGGGGACCCCACCTTCAGCTTGTTTAAGAACCTTTATGATCTGTTCTTCCTTGAACCTTTTGCTCTTCATCTTCCCACTCCTTTAGTTGAGTTTTACGCAGGAAGACTCACACTTCAAGTGGTACTAAATCCGGGTCTCAGGTCGTCTCAATGAAATGGGTTCGATATTTCTCGGCGTTACTGTTCGTGATTTTTGGAATTGGAATTATCATCGGCTACTAATGAAAGATGCTTTTAGCCCGCCTAAAGGTTCAAGAGAGATTTTCTTTTTCACGGCCTTCTCTCTCTTCGCTAGGAGCTAAAAGATCTTCCAGAAAAAATGCTGCGAGTTCCGAGCGGCCGGATAGCCCCGACTTCTCGTAGATGGCAGTGGACTGCGCTCGCGCGGTCTTTTCTGATGTCTTTCGGATCTCCGCGATCTCTTTGAGGCTCAAGCCTTTTAAGAGAAGAAAGGCGACTTCTTTCTCAGAGACTGTCAGTTTCCAAGACGTCAGTTGCCGCTCGATTTCTTGGGAGAGACCTTCAATGTGGACGCGGGCTTGTTTTCGCCACTGTTCGGCCTCTGCTTGAAGGCCGCTCGACCTGAGAACTTCAGCAGCCAAGGATCGCTTCAGTGAGAACGAGCCTCGAAGAAGAAAGACAACGCCAGCGAGGGCTGCCAGAGCTACAGATCCTTCTGCAGCCAAATGCCACCAGCGGACGCCTTCACTGGAGTCGGTGAAGAGGTCTGCGCCGACAAAGATGGCGGTTCCCAGGAGGATCGTGATTATAACCCAGCGTTCTCGGTTGTTCATGCGGCCGCCTTTCTAGTCGTCATCGTCATCGTCTTCGTGCTCGGCGCCTTCCTTTGCGTTTCCGTGGTTTTCTGCGGACTCATTTTCACCAAGTTGGAGTTTCACACCAAAGACACTGGTCGTTGCCTGAGCGGCATCGTAGTTCTTATAGATGTGAAAGGCAAAGAGGCCAATGATTCCCGCCATTCCCATAGCAACCAATCTGTGAGGCCTCGCTATCGGTGACGCTCCCTCTGCGATGTCTTTCTTTCCATGAATCATGCTGAGGGCGATTCCATCTCGATGACGAAGGCTGTGAAGAACGATGCCCGCAACGTGCGCAACCGCGACAATTGCGAAGGCGTTTGCCATCAGCTCATGGATGTCTTCAAAAGCCTCTTTTTGGCCGGACGCCATGAGGTAACCGGTGACGCCTAGCCCGAGTGCGAGACCAATCATTGCGACCGCCGCCCACGCTGAAGCTGGATTGTGTGCGAAGTACGTTCGCCCTTTCGTGCTTAAGATTTCGCGAAAGTACTCAATCAGCCGCAAGGGGCTTAGTGGGAACGATGAAAAGCGGGCATAGCGAGTTCCAACGATTCCCCAAACAACACGAAGTAGCGTTGTGACGAATAGGGTCATTCCCAACAGCATGTGCTGAGAAAACCAGGGTGATTCATCATCGGTCAGCTTTGCGATCGCAAAGGCGGCGATGAAGAGTCCGGCAAACAGCCAGTGAAAGAGTCTTGTAGGTAGATCGTAAACTTTTGCTTTGTCCATGGGGCCTCCCTTTACATGTCTCAATAATGGGTCTGGCGCTGGGTTTTGGCTATGGGGCAAATGCCCAATAGATAGTAAAAACAATGCCTTAAGGCTTATGCCCCATGGCCAATGCGGGCCTTCGGAAGCATCTTGGGTGAGAGGGCAACGGTGCCCCAATCAACTAAGTAGTGTTTTATGAGAATCGCAAAAAAACTAACTGCCCTGCCGCTTTTGCTGAGTGCCCCGGCGTTCGCCACTATTGAATTCTTTAGAAATTTCTAAGGCGTTGTTTTTTATAGAGCGCGGCAATCGGATTAAAAATCAACACACTGATACCCGTCCCAAAAACTATAGCATCCCTTTTTGGTTGTGATTTTATCCCAGGTCCAACTTACGACCATTTTCTTCAAGTCCGCGTCCATTCTCGGCTCGCCTTTTGTCAAAGTCTCACCATCCATGCAGATATGTTCTTCACCTTTAGTGAGTTTGTTCCACGCGGCTTTGAACTCATCGCAATAGATGACCGGTTTCCCTCTCCGGCCATGATAAATGTGAGATATTGAATTACTTTTCACAAACATCTCGAAGTCACACATGGTAACAATAACATCATAGGGCCCTAAAGGGTCGGCATCTCGCCAAGTTCGATATTTAACTTCCACGTCCTTGATGGAAAAACATCTCCACATGAGTGGGCGCATGCCAGATCTAGTCCGATATGATTCAGATAAAATTCCAAAGTCAGGATTGACGATTTCAACTTTTTTACTGGGATGAATAGGCTCCATTAAGCTGGTTTTACAGCTGCAAATTGTTAGGAGTAGTCCGGCAATGAGAAGTTTCTTCTTCATTTTTTGAGTCTCTTATAAATATCATCGAGTTTTTCCATTTGTGATGGATTCGGATCTTTGCCACTGACTATGTTTTTCAAATAGGCCTTATACTCAGCAATCCCTTCTCGCCATGTGGCCTGTCGTTTCAGCCGATTACTTGCAAGATCTCGCTTTCTAAATAGCCAGCGAATACCAGCACCAATACTTAAATTGGGATCTGATGTATCCTCAGTAGAAATTTTGACCAAATGATTCAAAAGTTCGCCTCTGGGATCACCTAGCGCTTTAATGGCCTGATCCGTTAATTGAATAAGTCCGTGAGCTTTGCCAGCGCTTCCCGCATTGGGTGCGGGCGGCTTCAGTTCAAACGACGACTCCGATGCGATCAGGGCCTTAACAAGATCGGGGTCCAACGGTTCATCTGGTTTGAAGACATCATTCCAATATTTTGTCCATCCACGAATAAATTGGTCGAAATTATCGGCACCAACAACGTATTCGGGCAATTTTCCAGAGGCCGGCGGGCCAGACAGGTTTGAAAAATGCTTGTCCGCCATCATTTGCATTTCTTCGGCTGTTAAGTAATCTTTAATGACTTTAGCTTTTCCACGCGTGGGATTGGCAGCGCAGTGTCCGTCTCGAGTTGTGTGATATCCTGAACGCTTGTCCGTGGGCGGAACCCAAAGAGGATGATCCGTTACCCAATGTTCTCCGACAGGGCACAGTCTCCACGAATGAGATTTTTCAGACTCAGCACCGTCCTCTGTCTTGGGTTCTTTTTTGATCGCCTTTACAGCTTCATTTGCGGCTTTTTTGAATAGTTTTTTAAGCAGCGTTTTCACCCATTGGTCAATTTTGGTTTTGCTCATTTGAAGGCCCTTTCCAGATTAGCTATCTGTTTCACGACCGAATCAAATGCTTCTTTGAATTCCCGTTCGTTTGGTACGGTGGCAGTTGCACTCAACCAGCCTCGCTGTAAACTCGTCGTATTGATGGCCTTGATAGTTTTAGAGAAACTCTCGGGCATTTCGGTTTCCCTGAAGGCGAAGCACTTTTGCAAGGCTTTACTCAACACGACGGCGTCCGCCTTTAGCAAGAATACCGACAAATCGTGCACATCCTTTGAGCGAGAGTTGATGTTTCCATGCGAAATCAATGCATGAAGTTTTTCGGCACAGATTGTTTCAATCGGATAAACAGACCAACTAATAGCCTCACCTTTTGGTAGCAGGGAGGGGATTTCAATTTTTTGTGGACCAGGAGTAATGGGATCTCCTACACCCAGATCAAAGTGAATGACCTGAGCCTTATTGGGATTTTTTAGGATCTCACCAATTCCCGCACGATAAATTTGACGAATTCCGCCGTATTCACCTTGTGTCGCAAGATCGACTTGATCCTCAAATTTAAACCAATTGCCGTCGGCCAAATTGATCTCTGCTTTTTCTTTTGTAAGCGCGAGAATGGAGTCGATGTTAGCTTTCACAAGCAAAGCATCAAGATCCACAGTGTAGCGTTCTGAATTATAAACTCTTAGCCCCACGAAACCGCCTTTAAATACCAGATGTCGGCTTAGATTCTTGTCGGCAACCATGCGTGCCACGAGCCGCTCAATCATGAATGCAGTTTCAATATTTTCGTAAGAGATGCCGAGCTTCTTACTTAGGTCGCTGAGTTTCTGCCGAACAGAGTTGCCTTTTGCTTTTGTTGTCATGGGGTAATAACCTCCAGATATTTAATCAAGACAGATTCAAGTCCAAGCTCTTTAGCAGCCTTCCCAAGTTTGAGTTCAGTTGTTTGCCTTTTGGCGAGTGCATCTCGGGCCGCTTTGATCGCTGTTTTCTCACCAATTTTTGTTATGAATTTGAGCCCCTCAAGAATGGCTCTTTCGATAGAGACGATACGGTAGCCTTTTTCCTCTACGATCCCGTGATCAAGGCTCACTTTGGTCCGGATGAACTTATAGCCCCTCGCAATCGTTCGTTTATTGGGGGGAACAATAACCCAAGTATGACCGGGAACTTGTTCGGCCAAGTTGTAGTGGAAAAGAGCAGAGAGACCGCCAATTGCGACGTCCGCGCCAAACTTCGCGCAGGCAATTTGATAGCCCACACCGCGATCCAATTCGGCTTTGGGGTGAAGGTAAAGCCCACGGCTCACACGCTTAAGTTCGCCTGCAGCTACCAGCCTTGAAAGGCTTTGTTGGTTGAGTCCTACTTCTTCAGCCCGAGAAAGATCAAAAATGCCGAGCTTTTTAAGGCTCGATTCCTGTCGTTTATTCATCTCTTGATCATGCGGTGAAATTTGACATTTTTCAACATAAAATGTCAAATTTCACCAGAGGTCCACAATCAACTCCGATTGGTCAAACTTGACATTTTTCAGCAAAAATGTGTAATTCGGCCAGATCCAATAAATCGGGCACCCCGATTGAGCGTAAGAAAATGTATTTAAAATGCCCCACGGGATATTTGATCGAACTCAAAGGCCTGCGTACATAAAGGAAAAACGCAAATGCAAAACCGACTTTTTGTAGTTAAAACGAAACCTGACCTTGAACGCTGCTACCCGGTCATGAAAGAACTCAGACCTCATCTGAGTTTTGAAGATTACATTTCAATTTACGATCAGTCTCATGCAAGTGATGGCTATGAAATCGTCGCGATCGAAAATAACGAAGGAATCTTGGCTGTCATGGGCTATCGGTTCTTGTTTGATTATGTGCGCGGCAAGCACGTGTATGTTGATGATTTGGTCTCGACTGAAAAGGCAAGGTCCAAGGGTCTAGGCGCTGAGCTTTTAAAGTTCGCCGAGCGCATAGCCAAAGAGACGGGCTGCAAGAGCCTCCGCCTTTGCACCGGCATCGAGAACGAGCGCGGCATTCAGTTTTATGATCGCGAGGGTTGGACAAAAAGAGCCTTCGCCTATTCTAAAAAACTAAGGGATTGAGTGAAATCAAGCGCAATTAAAAGTGAGTTCACGGCGTTCTTTGATAAGAAGCTAATTTTTATCAACGTTCTGCTCGTCGCGCTCGGGCTCTTGATGATGAAAATCGGCCCGCCTAGCTCTCTAGATACGAAGCTCTATTACTCGGGCAGCGAGGCTCGCGCATTGCTCACCAGTTTCAATGATGCGCAGTTGAGCGCCTACTTGACCAATGAGTTTCTCGATTTGGGCTTTATCGTGACCTACACTTGCGCACTCCTAATTGCGCTTCGAAGACTCTACCCAAAGAGGCGCTGGGCGACTGTATTGCCAATGCTCATCGGTGCCGCAGATTTAATCGAGACCTCTATGATAATTGCCGTTTTAGGTATTTCGTTTTCACAGTCTGTTTTTGACTGGCTGGGTGTGGTTACGTTTCTTAAATGGTCATTCGCGGCAGTGGGAGTTACACTTTTGCTTGTCGGGTTGGCCCGTAAGTGGTTCGCCATGAGGAGTAAACATTGAAATTAACATTTGAGCAGCTCACGCCAAATAACTTCAAGGGGTTTGTATGGAAACTGCCGTGAACAATGTAGAACTGAGGATTGCTGAGTTGTCAGACTTGGCATTTGTTCTTGATGTTCAAGAGAGAGCGATGTCGCGAGCAACGATTCAAGTACATGGCAGCTGGAATCGGGATTTGCAGAGAGAAAATACCAATGAGTCGACGATTTCTTCTTACGAAATTATTTCGATTGGCAGCAAAAGAGTTGGAGCATTGCAAGTATTCGAACAAGTAGAGTGTCTTGAGTTTAGAAGGATATACATTCTGCCAGAAGAGCAATCAAAAGGATTTGGCGGCTTGGCTATCGATGAGATCAAAGATCGAGCTAAAAAATTAGATAAGGGTAAAATTGTCTTCAAAGTCTATAAAACCAACGAACAAGCTATAAAGCTCTACAAGAGACTCGGTTGCAACACGACCGGTGAGTTAGAGCAGCACTATGAGATGGAACTTCGGCTTTAGTCGTCAGTATTTGACATTCGTTAGAAGAATGAAGAGGTTAGGATCATGAAAAAACTCGATTTTTTATATGGGACCGCGTGGAAAGAAGAGTTAACAAGTGAATGTGTCTTTATGGCGCTGATGGCGGGCTTTCGAGGCATAGACACGGCCAATCAGCGAAAACACTACAATGAGCCTGGCGTTGGTGAAGGCCTAAAGAGAGCTTACAAAGAGTTGAACTTAAAGAGAGAAGATTTGTTTCTTCAAACAAAATTCACCTATTCGAGAGGTCAAGATCACAGAAAGCCCTATGATGAAAATGATCCTTACCCCAAACAGGTCCGCGCAAGTTTTGAAAGCTCCCTTGAGCATTTGAATACGGACTATTTAGACTCTTTGGTTTTGCACGGCCCAATGTCTTCAGACGGGTCAAAGATCTTAGAGGAAGACAAAGAGGTCTGGCGCGAGATGGAGGCTCTGCACAGTGAGGGCCGAGTCAAAAGTCTTGGCGTTTCAAACGTGACCGTGAGCCAGCTCAAAGAGTTCTATAGTTTTTCAAAGGTAAAGCCAAAATTTGCTCAGATTCGCTGTTTCGCCTCAAATAGGTGGGAGAAAGACCATCGCGATTTTTGCAAAGCAAACGATATTATATTTCAAGGCTTTTCGTTGCTAACTGCCAACCGCCAATTTTTGGATGGCGACTACCAGAAAATTGAAGGGCGCAATGTTCCGCAATTGAAATTCAACCAAACCCATAGCAATGAGAGTGTGATTGGTAAACTTGTATCAGAAACTCGAAAAGCCCCTGCGCAAATCATATTCAAGTTCTGTCACCAACTTGGCATGTTGCCGATTACCGGAACCAGAACCTATGAAAATATGAAGATGAACCTAGACATTTCTGACTTTGAACTCTCAAAGGCTCAGATCGACCAAATCGAGAATATCGCCTTTGTTTAAAAATGAAATCAATGGCACAGGTGTTCGTTTTAAGGTGATAGAAGTTCGCGATGCCCTAGATCGGCCCGGAATGGAGTTTGTTTTTGTGGCCAAAAAGGGCGACTAATTGGCCAAGTAGTATTTAACTTTCATGCTGAATGAAAGCCGTTCATGGTAGCAGTCTACGTCAGGGTTATTGTCGCCGGTGATAACAAAGCCAAATTTCTGAGTTGCGGCAGAACCCTTTAGGCCAATCGCGATCAGTAACTCAGGTGAAAAATCAAAAATCAAGTTGCCACTTTTTTCGGTGACTGGCCATTGGCAGCTCAGCCCGCTTTCAGCCTTACCAAGGCAATAATCGTTTGCGACGTTAGCGAACGGCGCAGATCGCAATTTCAGCCAGTCGTACTTGTAAACCAATACATCTTTATTGTTAGACAAACGCACGCTGAACTCAGGTGCTAAGCGAGATAACATTTCAGATTTGGAGTTCGTCGCAAGCACTCGATTGTTAAAAGTCAAAAAGAAGACATCGTCGTACCGAAATTTTTGCAGTGGCGTGCTCATCTGAACGTCACAAATAATCGCGTTAGCTGGGAGCGCGAGAGAGCGAGTTTGTTCGTAGCGAGCCCTAAGCTGACCATCAACCTCCGACAAGTTGTCACCCTTGTTGAATTCGCAAACTTTGTTTCGGCCGGTTTCAACCTTTGTGTCTTCAAAAACAATCGCCTGATCGGCAGTGACCAATTTGTTTTGAATACTGGCCTCTTGGCAGTTCTTTATGACTTGATCGACCGTTGGTGGCGGCGGAAGCGCTACGGGCGGCCCCGGCGGAAACTGTGGAGTGTTAGGATCATTGGGGTCGCTGGGGTCATTTGGGCTGGCAGGATTATTAGGATCATTGGGATTATTTGCATCCTCATCCCCAGAGCCGG
>JBGSQJ010000101.1:0-3835 GCA_041738165.1 Bdellovibrionales bacterium | reverse complement strand
AACCGATCAGGACCCGATGCAGTATCTTCGCGAGCATAACTGCCTCGCGCAAATCAATGCCACTCTTGTCGCCAAGACTGCGCGCTCTGCTTTGTTTAAGGTCGATCAAAAGGACTAAGTTCGCTTAGTGCGCTCTTCTCTTCGGTTGCGATCTTCAATGCTCTCTAATTGAAGTTCGACTTCGAAGTTAAACTGCTCACGCAGCCACTTTTCGAGTTTGATCATATGGTAGCCAAAATTCGGCTTGGTCTGATCCTGAACGTAAGAAAGCACAAAGCGCGTGTGGTTGAGAATTTTCACCACCAACACATTTTCTTGAAGACCCAGCATTTTGAGGCCCTCAATAAATTTGCTTTGAGCTTTTTTGACTTGGTCTTCATAGGCGAGTTCGAGCCATTCCGCGGGCACTGGATCTCTCCAGAAATTGCGCTTTGGCTTTTCACCTGTCGTCTTGATGTAATCCATGTAAATGCCGCGAATCATTTTTTCGGCCATTCCAAACATCGGGTCGGCATTTTCAGGGGTCAAAAGCCCCTTCACCTTGCGCGGCAAAGTGTGGTCACGCAAATTCCACTCGAGACGAATTCCCGCATGGTCAGAGCCTTCTTGCACACTTCGGCCTTGAACCATTTCACAAAAGGCGTCCATAACCGCCTTGGTGGGCTGATCATAGCCTTGATGACGCGCTTCACGAATCACACCTTCAGCATCAACGGCCACATTGAGCTCACCGCCATCGGCCTTGGCCGAAAAAGTTTTAAGGCCCTTTTCGCCCTCAAGCTTGCCTTCGCACCGAATGTTCTCAGCACGCTTTTTAATCGCATCAACATAGTGAGCTGAGATGCCCGAAAAAGCGTCGGACGTCTCTGCAGTGCCCCCCACATTAAAGGTGAGCTCTTGCCCGTCTAAATCGAGGGCGCCGTACGCACTGGCGCTGCGGCGAAGCCAATCCAAATTGAGTTCGGTGGTGACATCAGAAGAAAGTGTGATTTTTAAGCTATCAACGCCATGCTCGCGCGCTAAGTCAAAAATCTCCAGCAAGCTGCGGTTATGGTCTTCGTCGTGAACCCAGGTCTCAAGAAAGCCTGGCCCACCCTTAAAATTACGCAGATTGTTATTTAAATTGTCGTAATATCCAACCACAAGATCCTGATAGTTTAACTGCATCGGCTCACCCGTCTTCTTTACTTTCTGATTAGAGGTTTTGGCTTTTTTTTGCACTCAAATATACTCTTTCAACTCGATCACCGCCAATTTGACCCGAGGAACCTGACCAGTCCAGCACCAAATCAGCTCAAATTTGACGTGATTTGCAATTTACAAAGAGTGTATATTCAATTAGCTTGTCAAAACAAGCAAGTATAAAGATCCCCTGAACATGTTCTAGATCTGGGATTCAGCCAATAGCTAGGGAGGCAATTGCCAATGTCCGCATCTGATTTATCGCTCGAACACACCAAATTGATTCTAGATGGCACCAAAATCGCGTGGCACACCGAGCGCATAAAGGCTTGGGAGCGTGGCGAACGCATTGCTCCTATCACCATCGACATGTCTCTTACCCGTGCCTGCAACTATGGTTGCCACTACTGCTATGCCATGATGCAAGAAAACGAGCGCCTGCCGATCACTCGTGAAGTTATGTACAACTTCTTAGACGATTGCGCCGAGATCGGCGTTAAGGGCATCAGTCTGGTTTCAGATGGCGAAAGCACGCTTTCACCAGTGTTTGTCGATACAATCGTGCGCGGCTCTGAAAATGGTATTTCGATGGCCGTTGGCACCAATGGCTACTTGCTCAATGAGCGAAAGCTTGAGCAGATTTTGCCCCACCTCACATATCTTCGTATCAACATCAGTGCAGGCGAGCGAAAGCGCTACGGCGAGATCATGGGCGTAAAAGAAGAGTGGTTCGACAAGGTTTGTGAAAACGTAAAAACCATGGTTCGCATCAAAAAAGAAAAGAATCTTGCAGTCACCATTGGGTTGCAAATGGTTCTTATGCCTGAATATGAAGATCAGATTTTGCCTTTGGCTGAACTGGGCAAAGAACTTCGCCCCGATTACCTTGTGATTAAGCATTGCTCTGACAATGAAGACGGATTTTTAGGCGTGGATTATGGTGGATACAAAAAGTTGTATGACAAGCTCCATGCCGCTGAAGCCCTTTCAGACGATGAGTATCAGGTCACTGTGAAGTGGTCAAAAATTGCCGACGAAGGCACCAGGTCTTATCAGCGCTGTTATGGCCCTCCATTCCTAATTCAACTCTCGGGTTCAGGCCTAGTCGCTCCATGCGGAATGCTCTTTAACGATCAGTACAAGAAATTTCACATGGGCAATATCGTGTCGCAAAGATTCAAAGATATCTACAACAGCGATCGCTATTGGGAAGTCGTTAACTACTTGGCTTCACCCAATTTCAATGCGCAAGACATGTGCGGCACGCTTTGTTTGCAACACAAAGTGAATGAGTTTTTGGATGGCGTGAAAAAAGGCGAAATCAGCCTTGAGCGTCCAGCCGGCCAAGAACCACAGCATCTCAACTTCGTGTAGCCGAAGTAGATACGGTTAACCCGAATCACTGAGAGAATCATTGAAGGCAAAAAATTCCTATTTGTTAATTGGTAGCACGGGCTTCTTAGGAAGCTCGTTTGCTTTTCTAGGTGCCCCTGACGACGTTTCTGTCTTACCCGTGACTCGGCAAATCTTTGACTTCACTAACCCTGAAAATTTGTCTGAACTTGAAGGCGTCATTGAGAAAAACCGGCCTAGCGCAGCCATTGTCACAGCTTCGATCGCCAGCCCTGATGAAGCTCTAAAAAATCCTGAACTCTCCGATCTGGTCAATGTTACGGGCACGATCCGGTTGTTTAAATTTTTAAAAGCCGCCTATGTGAAGCCCGTGTTTTACTCGACCGATCACGTCTATGACGGGCAAAAAGGCCACTACGATGAATCAGATAGCTACTGCCCGGTCACGCTCTACGGCCGCCAAAAAGTTTTAGCCGAAGAGAGCCTTAAATCCCAATTTTCAGATTATTTAATACTTCGAACAAGCAAACAGGTTGCCACTCGAGTTGATAAAAAAAATATTCTCTCAGAGATGCTGCTCAAACTGCTTGATGACCAAGAGATTCGATGCGCCACCGACCACTGGATTGCGCCGTCGTTTGTTGAAGACATTGTCCCGATGACTTATGCGGCCATTGAGCAAAACTTAAGCGGACCGTTTCATGTCGCACCTGAAAGTGAGTATTCTCGAATCGAAATCGGTCGGCTCTTAGCAGGTTTTTTAGATGAACGCTTGAGCCCCGAAGTTTCGTTTGAAAAACTGGTGAAGCCTTGCTCGATTCAAGACTTTAAGTTTTTAGAGGTCCGTCCGCCCAAATGCACACTCAACGGCAGCAAATTGCAAAATGCCGTTGGGCATAAGATGATGGACCTACGCGAGGGAATTTCGCGAACCTTTGAGGCCATCGCTACTCAGCCAGCCCAGTTTCAAAGCCACAACCGAACGTGAGTTAGGGTTACTCCCTTTGGAATCAACCCCCGCTCACAGACACTCTTAAAAACTCAACTCTTATCAGATCAATTAAACTCGCTCAGACCGACCAGATTGATTTTGATCTTCTCTCTTTTGATTTTGACCTTTTAGATCTCTTTGATCTTTTGATCGATCACCTTGATCTGGGCGTGGCTCTTTAACATCTGTCTCTCGTTTTTCTGATTCTTTTTTGCCATCGGCGCTGCGCTGATGCTGATCTGGCTTGCCACCCTCATTTGTCCATGTGCTTGAACGTTCTTGTTTATCAACTTTGTTATCATTTTGCGT
>JBGSQJ010000093.1:0-2350 GCA_041738165.1 Bdellovibrionales bacterium | reverse complement strand
TGAAGATCAGGCGGCAGTCGTTTCCGAAGCGAAAGAAATTTCGGCAACACTGCAAAGTAATTTTTGTTACAAACCTGACGCGACCAAAAAAGAGACTTGGTTTACGAATACCTCAAATGTTTTCCGCATTGTGGTCGAGGGTTCTGTTGGAAATTATAGCAGGACGCTTACGGCGATTATAGAGCGCAAGGCGCCAAACGCAGGCGGTTCAAGCGGTGCTTCGCCCACCATTCCACCCTCTGGTGGAGCAAATTCAAATAAAGATGAAACCTACGAGCTTTTATACTGGCAGATGAACTAGGGTTTTCACAAGATTTTTATGAAACTTCAATATACTGATCTGGTTTGACACAGTTTGTCGAGCAAGCGAGAATATAAGTTATCCAATAAACTTTGGGAATAAGAACACATGCAAAAGGTGATCGGTCTTGATCTGGGAACCTATTCCATTAAGGCCGTCGAAATTGTAAACACGTTCAGTTCGTATGAAATTTCGAATTTCTACGAGAAGCGCGTGCCGTTCGATCCTGACACTCCGCGCGAGCGCATCATTCCAAATATTATGGAAGCGCTGTTCATTGAGAATAATTTAGGTGATGCCGACCGTATCGTAACTGCGATGCCGGGCCAGTATATTTCTAGCCGTATTATGTCCTTCAATTTCAGTGATCCGCGTAAAATTGAAGCGGCGGTAGCTTCTGAGCTGGAAGACTACGTGCCGTTCCAAATGGAAGACATGATTGTCGATCAGCAACCTATCGGTCAAATTGACAAGAAGACGATTGTTCTTGCTGTTATGACTCGTAAAACCTATCTCGCAAACTTTCTCGATAACTTAAAGCGCATCAACATTGACCCGCGCCTCATTGATATTGATAGTCTATCTTTCTATAACTTAAGCGCCACAATGAACCTACCGCCGAACACTTGTACGGCCCTTGTTGATGTTGGCCATGAGAAGACTTCCGTGTGTATCGTAAAAGACGGCGTACTTCGCATGTTCCGCACCATTAACTTGGGCGGGAAGTTTCTGACTGAATTCATTATGCGCGATTTAGAAATGCCATACCAAGAAGCTGAAGATGCTAAGCATCGCGTAAGCCGTGTCATCACCAAAGACGTCGACACCTCTGACTTAGCTCCCAAGGATATGGAAATTGCCGAACGTCTGACTCTGAGCTTGAACACCATAGTCAAAGAACTCGGTCGTACCCTTTATGCCTTCAAAACATGGGATAAAACCCCGGTCGATCTTTTAGTGATCAGTGGGGGAACGGCGCAGATCAAAGGTTTCGATCGTTATCTCGCTGAGCAGTTAATGCTAAATGTTCAGTACAACCGCCTCGATCAGTCAACTTTAAAGATTAATCCTGCACTTTCTGAACACATGACAATTATTCCGCAAAGTGTGGCGATCGGTATGCGCGCGATCAGTTCAATCAAGCGCGTTTCTCAAATCAACCTGCGTCGCGGCGAATTCGCCTACGTCCAAGACTATGAAAAACTCATGCGTTTTGGCAGTTCAGCGCTTTCCGTCTTTATCGCGGCACTATTATTGTTGACGATCAGTTACGGCATCAATTGGATTGTTTATAAGAATCGTACCGGCAAAGTTCAGACTCAGTATACTGAAGCTGTCGATAAATACTTCAAGGCTAACCAGATTGCCTTTACGGGCGCTAAAGCAAAAGATTTCCAAGCACTGAAGAAAAATGTAAAACAAAAATTCACTTCGGAAATCGGGAACTATCGTGGTTCGATATCTGATTTCCAAGATACCAATCAAGGCAGTCATGCGATGATCGCCCTCGCCTTGGTCTCTAAGGCAATACCGGCTGACATCAAGCTTGACGTCACCGATTTCACTTTTGGTACGAACAAAAAAGGTGATGAAGTTGTTACCGTTAGTGCCGAAACCGACGGCTATGCCACCAATGAAAAAGTAACTGCTGCTTTTAAAAATATTCGCGCTTTTTCGGATGTACCTAAACCTAAAGAATCACAAAAACCTGGATCAGAAAATATTTACCGTGTGACCTGGACGATTGCTTACGATCCCTCGTTCAAATTGTCGGGAGAGCTATAGTCATGGGTGCTTTAGCCGGAATTTTCGATCAGTTTAAAGAACGCTACGAAACCGTAACGGAAGCGACACGCAAGAAATTGTTTGGCGCTAACAATGAAAACCTCGACTTTTTCATTGATAGTTTTAATAAGTTCGATGCGCGTCAGAAAGTTATGGCGGGCGCTGGCTTAGCCGTCGCCGTGCTTGTCATCTTTATTTTGTTGTTCACAGTTTATTTTATGGGGATCCGCTCACTGAAAGTTGAGCTCAGCGACGGCCTGGCCT
>JBGSQJ010000092.1:0-2271 GCA_041738165.1 Bdellovibrionales bacterium | reverse complement strand
CAAGGGCGATAAGGTCGGCCGAGTCAGCGTGCAAAATGAAAAGGTTTTCATCTGCCAAGTGGACTCGCGAAAGTAGTCTTGACAGCGTCCAAAATCGGCTTAAAGTTTTACACACGAACGGCATTTTGGGGGTTGTATGATCGAAGTCAAAAACTTGTCGAAAAGCTACGGCGATCGAAGTGCTATATCCAATCTCAATTTCACCATTCGAAAGGGTGAGGTTGTCGGATTTTTAGGGCCCAACGGCGCTGGCAAATCGACCACAATGAAAATCATCACAGGGTATATGGCGCCGACCTCGGGCGAAGTGAGAGTGTCTGGATTTGACGTGTTTGAAGATCCTATTGAGGTGAAGCGTCGGCTCGGCTATCTGCCAGAAACTCCGCCGGTCTATCACGATATGTTCGTTCGAGATTACCTCAACTTTGTGGCCAACTTGAAGGGTGTCGACAAATCAAGAGTTAAGGGGCTCGTCGACAGCACGATTGAAAAAACAGCATTAGGTGATGTGCAATCGCGGCTTATTGGAAATTTATCTAAAGGATTTAAACAGCGCGTAGGCTTGGCTCAAGCCCTGGTGTCGGATCCAGAAATTTTAGTTCTTGATGAACCCACTGTCGGTTTGGACCCAAAACAGGTATCAGAAATGCGTGGCTTGATTCGGCAGTTGCGCGGTCAACACACGATCATTATTTCGACCCATATTTTACCTGAGGTGCAAGCGAGCTGCGAAAAGGTGATTATTATAAACCGCGGTCAAATTGTCGCTGAAGATTCGCTCGACAGTCTTTCTAAGCGAATGTCAGGCGGCGGTCACACCGTGACCCTGCGAGTGCGCCGGAAGCAAGACGAAACAGCCAAAGGCCTGAAAGCCATTGAAGGCGTATTGAAGGTAGCGACTTCGACAAATCAACTTGATATAGAAGTGAATGGTGATGAAGAGACGGTTGAGCGAGTGGCGAAGTATGTTGTTGAGTCAGGAGCAGGCCTTGTCGAACTTCGAGTTCAAGCGTTGGCACTTGAAGACATCTTTATCAAATTGACCTCAGCCCAATTGACACATTAGGGAGAAGAATCCATGCGAGCTATATTGACGATTGCCGGTAAAGATCTGCGAAACTTGTTAAGTAGCCCTTTGTTTTACATCATCGCGAGTATGTGCACGGTTCTTTGGAGTTACTCCTTCATGAGAGCTCTGATGATGTTTGCTGAGCGCAGCCGCATGATGATGCAGCCGGGGCAAGAGAGCGGGATGAATTTGCAGCGAGAAGTGTTTTTGATGCACATTTCGCAAGTGAATCTGCTCTTTGTTTTTGTGGTGCCGGCGTTGACCATGAGATTGCTGGCCGAAGAAAAGCGGCTCGGCACCTACGATCTGCTTTTGACTTCGCCCATTAGTGCGGCCCAGATTGCGCTCGGAAAGTTTTTGGGGGGCCTTGGCGCTGTGGGCGTGTTGACGGCGATTTCGGCCCTTTATCCACTTGGTACAAGACTGGTGGCGGCCTATCCGATGGGCCCACTGTTTTCGGCTTATCTGGGCGTCATGCTTGTCGCTAGCGCCTATGTGGCTGTTGGTCTTTTTGCCTCTTCGCTCACTGAATCGATTTTGTTAAGTGTCGTACTGGGTCTGATTTTCAACATACTGCTGTGGTTTTTATCGCAAGGCGCGGGATCGATTTCGACGCCTTGGCTGCAGGGTTTGATGGAGTATCTTTCGCTCGGACAACATTTTCTCAATTTTATATTGGGTGCGATCAAACTGAACTCGTTGGTATTTTTACTGAGTTTATCTGGATTGTTTGTCTTTCTGACTCAACGAGTGATTGAGTCGTCACGCTGGAGGTAATCTGTGAGCAAAAAAGCTAAGATTTCATTGTTGTGTGCTTTTTTGGCATTGATCGTCGCGGTCGTTATGCAGTTTATGACGGGCGCATGGTTGCCCATCAACACCGTTTTGATGGCTGTGGCGGCAGGTCTTGTGGCTCTTGCTGTTGTCTTGGATTGGCGTCTTTATTGGGAGTTTTTGACCATGCGAACCACCAAGCACGGCATGAATATGGGGGCCTTGATTCTCATGGTGGTGTTGCTACTCGTTTGTGTGAACTATCTTGCTAACAATCACAATAAAACCTGGGATCTCACGGCTGAGAAATTAAACTCTCTGTCCGATCAGTCTAAAAAAGTTCTTGATGGGCTCAAAGAAGATTTGCAGATCAAAGTTTTTTATAAGGGTCCTTCAGGACAAGAGGGAAAACAAAAGGTTCAGCAAAG
>JBGSQJ010000067.1:0-2698 GCA_041738165.1 Bdellovibrionales bacterium | reverse complement strand
GCCCATTTAATTCTTGCGACCAACTTCGCAAAAAGCCCTCCATTGCCGCTTTGCTTGCCCCATAAACCTCATAGTGCACGCAGGGCATCGCGGCCATAAGGGAGCTAAAAAAGACCAAGGTTCCCTGACTATCTTTAAGTTTTTCAAACAGCATTCGACATAGCCGCAGCTGGTTTGTGAAATTGGTAGTTAAAATCGAGTGAGATACTCCATCAGGCGTCAGACCGATCGGCCCATAGTGCCCGCTGCTAGCACATAAATAAGCTGTATCAATCCTATCAAGCGCTCCAATTTGTTTTTGGGCCGCATTGAGCCCAGACTCGGTAGATAGATCGGCGTGAAGGTAAGATATTTGAGGGTCAGCAAGACTCTGAGGCGAAAGATCGACGCCGACGACTCGATCTTCACGTTTTAGATGCAATTCTGTCAGGCTTCGCCCTAAGCCAGAGTTGCAGCCTGTGATGTATACGGTCTGCAAACTTCAGTACTCGAAGCGACGATAGCTCTCTTGGGAGCCGGAATTTCTTTTGAGTCGCAAAGTGTTTCCGCTTAATTCGTAAATTATGACTTCCGGCTGAACCCGTATTTCGCAAAAGCTCACCTTCTCGCCTCGAGCTGATTTTTCTAGCGCTTCGCTCACAATCACTTTTGATGTCGTAATGGTTGAGGGGACCAATAGTTCAACGGCGATTCTTTCTCCGGGCACCCAACACTGTTGCTCGATGGCCATTTTGGATTGTACGTTGAAATACAGATAGGTGAAGTAAGCCATTCCGTTTTCGAAATGCGCTTCGGTTCCCGCCCACGCTCCAAAGATCGTCCCCGCTACATTTGGAAATTGATTTTGGTCAATTACCGGATCTGAGATGATGGCGCCATTTTTTTCTTCGGGTGAAGGGGGTTGCGGTTTCTCGGGAGTTGGTGTGTCACCCTTTCCATCTCCTTCGTCTGTGCCCGTATCCGACATGCAAGCACCCAAGGACAGACAGATGGCGACAATAAAAAACCAACGGGCGAGAGACATCATTAACCCCTTTTGAAACTATCTGGATTACCTATTTCATCCGAAAGGGTTCGCCGAGGTCACGACGCAATGTCTTTGGCGCCGCTTAAGCGAAACCAAAGTCGTTCAGAAAGCAAAATGAGCAGAAGTACGAAGGGTACAGAAAAAAGCCCGGTGAAAATCCAAAACAGAATCTCGACCTTGGTCGCAGCTTCAGTGTCCCAGAGCCAAAATCCAGTTAGAAGCATTCCAAATCCCGAAATCATCATCACCTGCAAAACCAAAAAGGCGGTGAGTGCGCCAATTAAAAGGAGGCGCGAAGTCTGAATTGCGCGCAGATAAAAAATTACACCTTTGGCTCGAATGTCTCTTAGCATCCGAGCTTTGGCGTGATTTCCGAGTAAGAAAAGAACAAAACGAAAAATCAGATTCAATCTGATTTCCTTCGGCTCGAAAGCCCGAGAATGACTCCAAGAACCAAAAAGATGAGTCCGACTATTCCTACAGCGGCCCATGGGTGTTCTTGAACCTGTGTTTCCACTTTGGCTTTGACCTTTGCGGCCTCTTCGCCAGCTCTCTCTTTCAAATCATCAAGCTTCTCTTCGAGCTTTTTGATTTCGGCTTCGAGGCGTTCTTTCACTTCACCGCCGTGACCGTTGAGTGATTTTTGAACTTTGTCTATGGCTTCTGAGAACGATTTTGGTTTGGTTTCCATTTTTCTCCCTCATTTCTTCAGGGTAATTATCGGCATTTTTGAAGCTATTCTTGCCGGACTAAGGTGTAGGGGGTAGACCAAGCGTATGGATTTTGATGGTGTCGAATTTGAGACTCTCGTGCAGTTGCCCGAAAGCCAGCGAGATAGCGGTTGGGAGCAGCATTTTTTGAAGCAGCTGGTCGAGCAGGATGTCTTGGTGCTCGATGAGCCGCCGCGCACAGGGCCTGATGGTTGGCCCTACCTGCAGGCGCGAACGGGGTCAGGTGTCGGGCAGGAGCCGTTTGTAAAGGTCCTCAGGTGGTTAGCTGGCCGTGGGATTGGCCTAGTTTTGAATCCACACAAAATGGTTCCCGATTACGTGTTCACTTATGGAATGCTTTGGTCGTATGCCGAATCAGGCTGGTTTTTTAAACCCCTCAAATCTCAACCAGGTCAGGTGGTCTTGGGCTCAGGCGAAAAGCCAATCATCGGCGTGCCGACTGAGGCGTTTTTGCCGCCCTATGTGCGTTCTGTGATTCGAGAATTTTTAAGGGCGCAGGGCTTTGAGAGTCCAAAGATTTTAGCCATGACCGATCCAACCTTTGAACAAGCCGATCTTTTGTTTTCGTTAAAATCGCTAAATGGTTTGGCTGAAGAAGATCACGCGGTGTTGGCTGAAGCCCTTAGCTGGTTTTTGCCGCCACACTATGGAATCGTTATGGCGATCGAAGAGGGCCTGCCCGAATTTGCGGTTCTCTAAGAGTGTTATTTAGGCCTTCTCCGTTTGCCCAAACTCGGCTAAACCCGACGATGTCCCTAAGTTCCAGATTCAAGACGACAGATTCAATTCGCCCTTTGGCGACTCTTTTTGACAAATAGTGGAACTTTAACTGTCTGCGGGGTGCCAATTCTTGCCAAGAACCCCACACCTCTGAAGGATTTTAAGCATAAAATATTGAACGTTTTTATACCCATAGGCCATAGATTTTATGACTGAGATC
>JBGSQJ010000039.1:0-5410 GCA_041738165.1 Bdellovibrionales bacterium | reverse complement strand
TCTTGAAGCCAAAGTGAATCTGGGGGCGAGTGGGCTAGAGTACAGTGTGCCGGCCAATCTCACCGAATGGAATCTTGGTGGCGATTGCAACGAGGCTGGGTATCAAGGCAACGTGATCAAGTGGGAGCTCTGGCTCAATGGCTATAAAGTGCGTCACTCGGATATGACAGGAATGGTTTCTGGTGGTTCGACGGCCAGCACGACTTGCATCAACGGCCGCTTTTTACTCTACATCAGCATGGCGAGCATCACCGCAGATCCAGTTGATCGCACAGGCCTTAAAACAGGTGCAGGGACGGCGAGAGCTTCTTATGACTTATACGTTGAGATTTTCGGCCGCGAGACGACTTCGAGCTCGAATTTGGTAAAAGGTGGCTCAAAGAGCCGAACGCGCGTCGCTCTTATACCCATCGTCAACTAAGGCTTTTCGCCTTGGGATTCACTTAAGTATTTATGGAATTGCGGAATCGCGTCTGAGCTAAGCTCAGGAAATTCAATCAATTTGAGTGAATAGAGCCTCAGAGCTGAAGGTTTACGCAAACTCCCTATTCGGGCGTCTTTCTCGCTCGAGTTAAGAAGCGAGCCGACAGCCTGATGTTTGAGCAAATGGTTCATGTTGGTATCGCTATAAGCCAACTCCATAAGCGCCTTGGCAAGTTGTTGATTTTCTGACCGGGCGCCAATGGCCAGGACTCCAATCTCTAAAAAGCTCCCAATCTCGGCTAGTTCAAAGTGATAGCCGTTGTTTATGTTCAATATCTCCGACGCCTTTGCAAGTGTCGAAAAGGTCCACCGGTACTTCTTCAGTGGTTCAATCGAGAGGTCTTCAACTCTCAAATTGAGCGTTGAAATTTTTGAGGGTCGGTGCACGGGCTCTAATGAATTCAACAGCGCAAAAAGTCCTAGGTCGGGTGCTAACTCAAGCCATGCGTTGGCGCCGCCCAGCTCGGCCGGTCCTGGTGGGCGTATGTCTTTCTGCATAAGCCAGCCATAAAGACTCCAAAAAACCGGAACGGAATACTTTAGTTCTGGGTCATACGATAAGTGCAAAAAGTCCGCAGAGACCTTGGCGAGGCCAGGTAGGTTGCGCATGAAATCAACCTCGGCAATCCAGTTGTTCTTAACCAGATCTCGAATAATCAGTGACGATGTGCAAATCACATCAACATGGCCATTAGCGCTGGCCATTTGGCGCAAAAATTCATTGGCATTGTCATAGGTCCATAGGCGGACTTTGAGGCTGTGGTCGATCGCAAATTTGTCTAAAAGGGCGTTGCTAAACCAGTTACTTGGGCAAAGGACGGTGAGCTGAGATTGAGCTGGCAAGCCCAACTTGGTTTCTTGCCGGCGTGACCAAAAACCCCAACCAGTCCCGACTAAAAAGGGAGCCGCGATTGCGGCTCCTAGGATCCATTTTTTTAATTTCACCTACATAGGCTAGAAGGTAATTGATTCTGGGTCAAAGGTGACCGCTATGCTTGCGCCCTGAGGCGGCACATAGTCGCCTGTGAAGACCAGGGTGTTGTTTTCGGGCTTATAGGTCCATCCACCGTTTTGCGCGGGATTTGCTGAGGCCTCGGGCACAGTTTGGCCATTGACTGACACGCGAATAGTTGAAGGCACAGGGATCTTGCTTCCGAAATAAAATTGAGTCGAAAGTTCTACGATCGACTGCGAGATCAAATCGAGCTCTTCGGCGAAATCGCCGCACAAATCGCCCTTGATTCCGCCTGTTGCTTCGGCTAACTCGCCCACACGCACACCTATTTTCTGAGCGCCGTTAAAGATACTGTTGAGGCAGGTCTGATCGTTCACAGAAATCGTGTTCACGCTATATCTGCGAGACGAAGCTGTGCTGTTAGTGACTCCGTCCAAAAATGTAACATAAGAGTCCAACGCATGAAGTTGGCCTGTGTAACTAGAAAGGGCTGCGGTTCCATCGTGTGAAAAGTCATCTTCATCGGTCAAAATGATAACTGCTAAAAAGGCGCCGGGCCGCACAAATCCCGCGTTTAATGGGCTCTCTAAGGCCGCCTTTAAACTCTGTAGAGATCTCTCATCTCCGTAGCCCGAGGTGCCTTGAGTGGCATTTACGATGAAGTTCGATACGAGGTTAGGCGAAGTGGGGTTGAGAATGGTAAGACCCGTATGGTTGTTTCCGACGCCATCACGAAACCCGGCAATGGCCTCTTGAGTGCCGCCCCCATAATAAATGGGTTTTGGTGACTGATTGTAAAAGTTTGTGAAGATGGGAAGTGACAAGAAGGCGTCCGATGTCGTGACAGCCAGCTGAAAATCATAGTTTTTGTCGACGATTTTATTGATGAATGATGGAAAGTTGTTGGCCAAATTGGTTTGCGAAGAGGCCATTGAGCCCGAATTGTCGATCACCCAAAGAATGTCGATCTGGGTATTTTGTTGAGCTGAATTTTGCTGAAAGGATTGCGAGTCAGCTAGAAGTGAATAGGTCGAGCCTCCATTGCCGCATCCCATCAAAAGCCAAGGCATTCCTACTACTAACCAAAATGCCACCGATTTCATAGTTCCCCCAAATGCATAAGGGATCATCATAATCCCTCGCGATATGACTATTTGAGAGAACGTACCGCTACAGTCACATGACTACCTATCGACCTAAGTCTAGCGAACTTAAATCTTCACAAAACTGTCAGAAATGTGGTCACTAGAGCCTCTCGTATTGAGACGCTCTGGTTTTTTAAGAAGATCGTGATAATCTAAAAACCTAGTTCTCTTGAGCTTAGAAAGGGGGTGGTAAAGTGAGTTTAGTTATTCAAAGTGACATGCTTACGCCGGAGGTGGCGGCCACTTAGTTGAGGCCGACATTTTCGGCTGTATGTGAACTTTTCTGGCCAGAGGGAAACTTCTGGCCTTTCTATTTTGAACAGTCTTTGGTCCAGTCGCTCGCGTTTAATTCTGATACGTGAAATTTTTACTTGTGTTTCAAATGAATACTGATGACGATCAATTGTGTGGGGGGGCGATGGAAGGCAGGACTCCTTGTTGAAGCACGGATGCTTCACATCGCCTTTTTTGGTTTTCAGCTCCCCTCACCATCCCGTTTAGAGACAGCCGAACTCCAGATCTAATTTGAACCTTTTCCGCGTCGACTTCGATGATCTTTCCTGTGCCTGTTTGCTCGTTTACGAGGGTGTTGAGCCGATGAATGGTCATTCTGAGCCTATGATAATGCTCTGGCGAAAAATCACATCCCCAAAGATTCTTGATGGCGTCATCCACAGAAAGGATGGCGTTTTGAGCGAGGGCCTCGAGCAAGATCGCCGCACTTTTTTTCTTTTTGAGCTCGATAAGCTTTCCTGAAATCACAACCTCAGATTTGCCGACGTTGAGTTCTACAGCGGTTTCAGGAGATTGGAGGATTTCATTCAACTGCTGCTTCCATATGAATTGGGACTTTTCATCGAGTGCACTTAGCACGAGGTCAATGTTTTTTAGATAGCCATCTTTGAGGCTCTTGTCGGTTGCGGAGTTTGCACTCAGGCAAAGCAGGCGCAGATGACACGACCACGAAATTTGCGAGGCCAAATCAGCGAGCTTTGAGAGTCGCTGATTTTCTTCAAGTGAATCATGAAGGTGGTCTCTGATGAACTGTTCAAAAGGATCTAAATCTTTGAATTCACCTGCGAGTTTTAAAACAGAAGGAGCAATCGGATCACCTTTTGCTAAGCTTAACTCGAGAAAATCAAAAACCATGAGCCTGGCGTCTGTGGCGTCGAGCTCACTCAAGAGTCTTTCGATGCGCATCCACGCATGATTGCGGCCAATCAGCTGCATTTCGATCATCATAAGGCTATGTTCTCGCTCGATTGTGAGATCTTCAGAGAGCCGAGTTTTTGGCATAGAAATCAATTCGCGATAAATCGCACCGAGTTTTTCATTGGGGTCGTGAAGGGCAAGCCATCGGCCCTTTTGAACAAGAACTCGCACGCGCTGAACAGCTGAGTGGGCATAAAGAAGCGCTTCATCATAATAGATTTGTGCCGGAGCCAAGCGCGCTTCTTCTTCGCAGATTTTGCCCAGTGCGATCGCCACTTCAAAACAAGTTTGGTCGCTTAACTGCGGCCTGAGCTTGATCCATAGATCCTCGAGTTCATTAAACAACTCTCTGAACTCGTCCATTTCTTGTAGGTGGTAGTGACAGATCATAAGTTCACGAAGCAGCCCAAGGTTGTCGCCAAAACGCGCTCTTGCATCGATCAAAACCCGACGGGCAGACTGGAACTCACCTTTTTGAATTTGAACGAGCGCTTGAAAGTGCAGCTTAATACGCTCATCGACACGGCCTTCAGGCGTCCACTCGTTGAGCTGACTTAAAGCCAAATCGAGCTGGTGATTTAATATCAGATTTTTGAGTTCGGTTTGATTTGGTTTCACTCAGTTATTCCTGTACGAACTCGCACACGCGGACCACTTGAAAGACTGATGTTGTCACTGCTCAAAAGGGGAACTTTTAAATACTCAAGATACGACTGACCTGAGTTGAGCTTTGCGCTAGCCAATGACTGGCGCTCGAGGGGCCAAATTTCTTCTTCTAAAAACGCTGAAACTTGACGAAGCTCAGGGCTTGAAATCGAGTTCAAACTAAGAGCATCTTGGAGATTTGTGAGCACCTCACCCTTAAAATGGGCATTGAGGTATTGCACGGGCAAAGTCTCAATAGCTGTTTGCAGTCTGTTCCAAAACACGAAATCGCCATTTATAGTGTTTTTAAGTTCAGACAACAGTGCAGCACGGTATTGAGGCGAGAGCGCCATTAAGGACAATGTGTAAGGCTGGTAGAGTTTGCGATTGTAATCTAGAAAGCGCAAAAGACAGTCATGCCGGCATTCCGCCCCAAGGATAGCGTTTAACGCTTTTGTTTCTGTAGCACTAGGAGCATTGATAAATCCTTCTGCTACGAGGTCATTCACAATTGAAGATTCAACCTCTGAGGCGCGCAGAAAACTTAAGGCGTGGCTTACAAGTGGGTCTGTTGCGGCAAGCGGGGCCCGAATGGGCAGCGGCGGATGACGTTGGACGTCTGAAAGCTTGGCAACTTTGATTGCGTCCGGATGGTCTGGATTGGATTTGCTATCAAAATACACGGCGAGTTCGTGCGCCAAAATTTGTACGAGCCGCGTGGTCGAAAGCGAGATTTGATTCACTAAAATTGAAGTCTGATTTGTATAAGGGTCCGTCCAGCTTTCAATGGCAACGTCATCTTGAGTGATGAGCACCGAGTATTTTCGCGGTGCCGCGCCTCCGAGAGTCGCTTTGCGAATAGTTTGAGTTTGACCGCTTTGCACAAAGTGAGTGCCTTTAGGATCCTGGCAAGTTTTGGCAATCATTTGGGAAGCGGATTTTGATACGCCAATGTGAAAGGCTATGAGTT
>JBGSQJ010000024.1:0-4305 GCA_041738165.1 Bdellovibrionales bacterium | reverse complement strand
TCTTGAAGGAGAAACAGTGTCAAAGAGGTAATTGAGGCCAAGAGTGGGCCAGCCATTTTTGACGAGTAAGTAGGCCAAGGCGGCATGTTCATCAGCCGAGCTGGCCTGAGGAATCGCGGTTCCCCAAATAGTTAGGGCCTGCTTGTAGTTTCCGTTTTTAAGAAGTGACTGCAATTCTTTTTGTGCGCCTGTCGAGGCGGGGAGGGTTTCAAAGGCTGTTCGAGCTTCAGAAATGCAAGTCCAACCAAGCGTCAAAGACATCGCCAATATCAAAGCAGCGGGAAAGTTAAAATTTCTGAAGTTATTCATTGTCATACTCCTAGAGTAAAAATCCCAATGTTGCGGTCAATACAGTCTGATTGATGTCTCTTTGTGTCGTGTCGACGCCGTCATAAATTTGATCTTTGTAGCCTTGCCACCTGGCCTCTAGACGAGTTGAAAAATGCTGAGAGAGCCAAATGCCTACGCCGCCGCCGGCCGTGTAAAGAGGAGTGGTTCCCGATTGAAGATTGATTTGCCCAGCGCCGCCCAAAAGATAAATGTCAAATTGAGCTATTCCAGCGTCGAAAAGATTGAGTTTTCCGTACAAAGGGTACCAGTTGATCACACCCAGCCAGCTGTCTTTGGCGTAATCGACCCCGGGCCGTCTGAACGTGTTGTCGCCGGCCGCGCGCCGAGCCTCAGCATCGTCGAAAACTTTTTTGCCTTCGGCATTTAGGTTGTTGGAGTTGTTGTAGTACCTTGCGCCTACAGACCACCTTGGAGTCATGTGAAAGTCCAAGTGACCACCAAGAACGTTGGTGTCGACATAGGGGTCGCCGCCCGCGGCCATTCCATAGTTCAGGCCCAACTCCAAGCGGTAGTAGCGATCGACTTCACGATTTTGCACAACTCGCACTCGGTTTTTCGGATCAATCGCCCGCGCCTTTTTCATCAGTGCCTTGTTGGCGCCAAGTGCGTCCATTTCTTGAGTGAGGTCTTTGGCCCAACCAGAAATCGAGAGTAAGATAATTCCCAATATGAGTAGGTGTTTCATGACTAGCTTCCTCCTGTTTTAGCGCTTGCCGAAACTGCTTTTTGAAAGTGAACGGGAACGTAAAGGGGAGTCGGGGCGGAGCTGCGGCTATTGCGCTGGCTCTTGGCTGTCACGAAAACCGCGGCGTCAACAATTCGATCCCGATTCATATGAGACGAGACGCCATCGATTTTTTTCGATTCAAGTTTGCAATCGAAACTCCATTGAGATTCACTCAACTGTGTGCCGGCCTCTGTGCAAGTGACGGCCTTTGAGGCGTCAAGAACTGTCTTTTCACCAGATCTCGCAATCGCGCGAAATTCGATGGGTAGCAATTTCGGGCCAAACTCTGAACTCCCAGCAGGATCCTGAACCAATACCTGAAAGTTCAAGTCATCCCCAAAAACGACAGGAGATTGAGGGATCGACTGAAACTGCACGGTCGGTTGGACTTCCGTTTTGACGACCACGATGTTGATGACTTCGCTCATGCCTCGACCACAAAGAGATTCCGTGACCGAGCCAAAAAACTTCAAGGTGAGGCCTTCGATGCGAACTTCTTTAGAAGATCCTTTGGGTGGTTCCCAGGTGAAATCAAATTCGGCTGTGTTACCGGATCGGCTGGTTTCGTGAAAGTTGGCTCCACTGAGAGTTGAGGCCTGAACCGAAAAGGCGTCGTCAATAAAGCTTCGAATTTTGATTTTGTAAGTGCGAGATTCTTTTTCGACAAAAGTGAGGAGTTTGTTGCCTTGGTCGCCGTCAATCGAAACTTTATAGGGTTCAAAGCAGACTCTTTGTGTGTTGTCTGGATCTTCTGGCTGAGCTTCAACCTTTCCAGGTACATAGGGTTTAACCGTCGAAGGGTCTGTGACTGCAGGATAGTCTTTGACCGGGTTGCTCTCTCGGCGGGTCGGGTCTTGACCCTGACACGCAGTGAGCGCCCATGCGGACATAAACGCGATTAATGACCATGACTTCATAAAGATCTCCTTATCCACGATTCACTCTCTTGAGTACGAATGGGTATTGAACTTTTACGTTAACTCCGCCAACGGGCTTCGGAAACTTCCAGCCTTTCAGACGATTGATGATACAACCCTCAACCGCGGCGTTTTTCAATGAACTGGCACCGACTGAGGCTGAGCTGACTTTGCCGCTCCCGTTGATATTGAAGTTCACCCCAACTCGTCCGTTGAGTTTGGGTTGAACTTGAAGTCCTTTTTCATAGCAATAAATCACTTCACCAATGTGTTTGTTGATCACGGCCGCAATCTGGTCTTTGTCTAGTCCGCCTTCAATCAAGGCCTCTTCTTGAAGCGGCTCGAAATAGGCCGCTGCAGTTCCGCCCAGATTCAAAGCGCCGTATCCAGGTCGGCCCCCACCTGCAGATCCTCTGGTGCTGTAGCCACCGCCGCCGCGAATCTTTTCGCCAGATCCAGCAGCCGATGCCATCAAGCCTTTACCTGGAACCGCGCGCTCTATCCCACCAGAGCCGCCGCGTCCGGCTCCATTCATACTTGTGCCGCGTGAGTCATTAAGGGCTTTCATATTGAATCCGCTCGAAGTCTTTGAGCCCGTTTTAGTTCCGCCCAAAACCCCAAGAGCTCCGACGTTTTCAACTTTCACGTTGGTTCGCACGGGAGCGTTGGCTTTTTTGTAACTTTTCACTTTGGATTTGGCGCGAACGACTTTTTCTTGCTTCACTGGGCTTTTGTGGACTTTTTTTGCGACTTTGGTAGGTTGCTTTACTTTTTTCTCTGAGACTTTGACGGTGGGCGCTTTGGCTCTAGCCGGCATAGGCAGTTGCTGAGTCACCACGACGATGTTTTCTTTTTCTTCTTTATGAAAGAGAGGCTCTATAAGCAGACCGACAATTAAAATCAAGAACATCAGGCCCAGTTGTCCAAAGGCCATGTACTTGTAAATGACCTTTTCTTCTTCAGTGGAGTCTTCACTCACTCTCACAAGTGCCGCCGTGCTCGTGACTTCGTGTACGAAACGAAAATGAGCACCATTTTCGAGTTTAAAGGATCTGGCGCGCTCTGAATTATTTTTTATCTTTTTGATCAATTGATAAGGAATTTCATGCGAATTGAGATCATCTAAACTTGAGACGACTTCAACCCGGTGGTAATCTTGGCGATAGATAACAAAGAGCTCTTGCCCTTCGACCGCGAAGGTTCGAACGACTTCACCATTTGCATTTTCGAGTACAAATTTGCCTGCTAACATATCGCTTACTCCTGCTCCGATTGTTGTTTCAGTCGGTCCTTGAAGTGCATGCGAACACCCAAGAGGTCAGATAGGTTCTTTTCGTCTTCAACCCGGGCTAAAGCTTCATCTGGAGACTGGTATTGTCCGTGAAGAACGGAGTCATCAAATTTAATATCTGTAGAAAGGTCGGCGCGTTCTTCGCTGAGGAATCTAGATTTTTTCGATTTTGAGCTCTTTTTCGAGGCTTTGTGAACTTTGCCTTTTGATGCCTTGTGAACTCCAGATTTGGAATTCTTTTTTGCCGTTGTAACCGCGGCATTCACTTGAGTTGAAGTGAGTGCAGCTAAGGCTCCAATTAATCCAATTAAGAGTATGCGGGTCATAAGTGTGAGGGCTCTCATAATGAGGCTCCTTTTTTAAGTTGAACGATTCGTTCATCTAGATACGCGACCATTGGCATCTCGCCTGAGCGCGCGGCCAACTGTTTGAGGTGTTCGGCTTTTTCGATGTCGAATGGATCGTCACGAAGCGCGCGTCTTGCGGTTAACATTTCTTTTTGGCTCGGTCGCATGTAAGGAGTCGAAAGCAACCGATTGAGTCTTTCTTGAGTTGAAGAAGGTGCGGTTCTGATCAGCGCGGAGATTTCAACTTTGAGCACAGATCTCATTTCGGGCATTGAATTCATATAATCGGATTGAAGTGAATCCAAAGACTGAGACCTTTGCCATCTGCGGTTGAGTTCATTTTGAAGTTCATTGGCTCGATTTTGATAGGGAAGGCTTTGAGAAGCGAGAAGCTGCTGATATTTGACTCGGTCTTGCCCATTGAGCCTTCTTGGTGTGGGCAATGAGCGAATATCAGAGTAGAGTCGTTGATTTTCAATGGCCAAAACTGAAAGTGCCAAAGTTTGAAGTGTCCAGTCTTTCAGTTGAATGGCCAATTTGACGCGCTTTTCGGCCTGACCAATGAACTTGAGGCGCTCTTTGAGTGTTTTTTGTAATAGTCGCTCACTGGCTGAGTAGATTTTGTGTCGAGAAATTTTTTGTGCGAAATCGTTAAATGTGCCCAGCTCAATT
>JBGSQJ010000443.1:0-5876 GCA_041738165.1 Bdellovibrionales bacterium | reverse complement strand
GTGATGAATATGAATTTTGAGTTAAAGGTTAATGATCATGTGAGGCAATCTGGGTTTGGTAAAAATATGCGCTGGAGCCCTGAGCAGATTTTAAGTGATCTTGAATCGTGGCTTCCGATTTGTGATGGAGATTGGCTCTTTACGGGAACACCCGAGGGCGTTGGGCCTCTTGTCTCTGGAGATTTGGTTCAAGTGTTGGGCCCTGTGAATTACAGGTTCAAAATTGCCTAGGCTGAACCGATGGTTCTGTAAACCAAAAACCGAGTGAAGCCTTAAGCTCCACTCGGCAAAATTTATCGTCACTTAAGGCAGCTGACTTCGAAATTCACCCGTCACGCCTGTTAAACGCTGATTGGCCTCTTGCAGTCTGGCCAAGATTGGAGACTTTTCTTGCTCGTAAGGCTCGAGAAGTTTCACAAGCTCCGATTCTCTAGAGCGAAGCCCAAGCAATGTGTTTTGCAACTGCGCGATTCTCGCATCCAAGCGATTTCTCTCGGCCGTTTGCTCGCGCTGAACACGTTGTTCTTGAGCAATCAGACCTTGAGTCTCTGAAATCTGAGATTGAATCCGCGACACAAGGGCCAAAGCCTCGTTCACTCTGTTTTCTAAAGCATCATAACCCACGCTGGCTCGATAATTGGCCAATGCCTGCTGATTTTGCGCAAGATCCGCTTGGGCTCGGCGCAAGTCATCGACGGCTCCAGAGCGTTGACCCTGTTTACTACCCAGCTCGCTACGCGCATCGGGCAAATCCACGTTGGCGATTTGGCGCATTTCACGCTCTATCGAATCCAACTGTGAGCGCAAGCGATCAACTCGGGCGCGCGCCTGATTCTCATCGCGAACCAGCTCATTGAATTCCCTATCGACCTGGTTTTCGATATCACGCTCTATGCTATTTTTTTGGTTCACAAAGCGACTACGCTCATTTTCTAACCGACTTACATCGTTTCGAATTTGCCTCACCTCAGATTCGGCCCTATTGAGATCTTGCTCAAATCTTGAACAATCTTGCTCGGGCGGAGGGTTAGGTCTGTCTCGCGGTGGATTGGGTCTATCACGAGGTGGGTTGGGCTCGTCACGCGGTGGGTTCGGTCTAGGCTTTCGGCCACGGCCTTTGCCGTCTCCGCGGCCATTGTCATCGCCAGGATCACCCTCATTTGTCGCAATGACAACCGCATCCACTTCAACTGATTGCACCTGCCGGCGCCCTTGGCACTGGCGCAAACGCTGTGCCGCCTGATCACGCTCTCGCTCGGCTCGATTCAAATCGCGTTGACGCTGACCAAGTTCATTCGAGACACGATTGATTTCGTTTTCTAAACGCGACAATCTGGAGTCGGCATTTTTTCGGCGCCGAATTTCACCCGGTCTATCAAAGTTTCGCCTTCGATTTTCTGCCTGCCTCAAGTCTTGTTCGGCCCTTCGCAATTGAAAATCGACGTCATTGGACTCGCGCCCCAGCTGATCTAGACGTCTTTCAAGCCCATCGATTTCGCTCTCTAGGTCTCGAATATCTCGGTCCAATTGGTTCAATCTATTGGTCGCAAAACGAACCTGCCTTTGGCTTTGTTCAACCAATCCCAAAAGCCGATCATTCTCGGGTTTATAGGGTGCAATGGCTTCTTGAGCCGCTCTGAGTTCAGACTGGGCCGACGCCAACGCCTCTTGGCTTTGAGCCAGCTGGGTCTGTAATCTCGAAATTTCAGCGATAGCCTGATCGATGCGCGCCTGCGCTCGGTCTCTTTGCGCTTGCTGATTGGCAAGATCTGATTCATTCGACCGAATCTGCGCGCGCACACTGGCCAGCTCTCTTGTCCAATCTGCATAGCGAGACTCTAGTTCGTCTAAATCGCTTTGAATCGCCAAAATTTCGCGATAGATCACCACTCCCCGCGCCAAAGTCTCTCTTAGAGCCAAGGCTATTTCGGGAGTTACCGCCAGCGCATCGATTTGCCCCACTTCTGACGGCAAAAATCGTCGTTCAAAATCTGCCCCGGTGAAAAGCGAAAGCGCCGCGCAACTGGATTCCAACTGATTGAGCGTCGCCGAAGATCCCCTAAGTGAAAAAGGCAGCGTGCCGCGAGTTCCACCAACAGAGACCACATTAAACTGATTGCGCTGCTTTAGGTATTGAATCAAGGCTTCGGTCCCGCGCGGTACTCCCCAAAAATATTGAATACCGTCCGATAGCGGCAGCGAAACAAATGAGTACACTTGCCCAATGTTGGCTTGAAAGGCCGCAGATGTTGAAGGAGCTGTTCGAGGCCGAACCATCACTTCAAGTGGACGAGCGCCAGTTTTGTCGACGATAACATCGAGGTAATGAATCGCTCGGCCCGTGAAATAAGTCGCGGTTGTGGCCACGCACACACCGACGCCGGGTTGATCGGGATTTGAGTCATTGAGCACCCAGTCCCCACTGCTAAAAACTGTTTTTGCATTTGCCGATGGACCTGTCGTCCACAACGTGAGCCCTAATAATAGGCTCATTAAGACGCGAGCACGCATCTTTCCCCCCTTTATTCAAATTTACTGGTGACTAAATTGCCCCACGCAAGGTGGGTTGAGCAATTCTCAGGCCAACCTCGGCCTACAATTGAAGTTCTTTCACTGGAGTTGGATATTGACCATCAAAACATGCAGCACAAAACTGCGAAGAATCGGATTGAACGGCGCGCATCATTCCCGCCACCGACAAATAAGCCAGTGAATCCGCATCAATGAACTCTCGAATTTCTTCTTTTGAGTGTTGAGCCGCAATCAACTGCGACTTACCAGGTGTATCCACTCCGTAATAGCATGGCCCTGTGGTCGGAGGAGACGCAATGCGAAAATGGACCTCTTTGGCCCCAGCTTGTCGAATCAGACGAATGATCTTTTGACTGGTGGTTCCCCGAACAAGCGAATCATCGATCACCACAACGCGCTGACCTTTAAGAACTTCACTTTGTGGGTTGAGTTTTATTTTGACACCAAAACTTCGAATACTCTGGCTCGGCTGAATGAATGTGCGCCCAATGTAGTGATTGCGAATAATTCCAAGTTCAAACGGCAAACCACTTCGGCGAGAGTATCCCAAGGCCGCAGGTACTCCGCTGTCAGGAACCGGGATCACCAAGTCGGCCTCAACCCCGCATTCATCGGCCAAAATTTCGCCCATTTTTTTGCGCGATTCATAAACACTTAAGCCAAACACTTTGCTATCTGGACGAGCAAAATAGACGTGTTCAAAAACGCACTTGGCGTGCCGCTCCGCCTTTGGCGCGATTCTCTCGCTGTGTTCGCCATTCTCGTCAATCCATACGAGCTCGCCTGGCTCAATTTCTCTCACAAGCTTTGCACCAATCAGATCAAACGCGCACGATTCCGACGCCACCACCCAGCTCGATGTACCATCACCAAGATCGCGCCTTCCCAAAACCAAAGGGCGAAAACCAAGTGGATCTCGGGCCATGACCAATCGATCATGGGTGAGAAGAACAAGCGAATAAGCCCCGACCAATTTGGGCAGCGAATCTTTTAAACACTTCACGATGTCTTTTGATGGATTTCGCGCAAGCAAATGAAGAAGACATTCGGTGTCGGTTCCACCTTGAAAAATGCTGCCCTGTTGTTTGAGTTCTTCGCGAAGATCGATCGCGTTGACCACATTTCCATTGTGCGCGAGAGCAACCGGCCCGTTTGCTAAATGTGCGGCGAGAGGCTGAATGTTGTCGGTTTGACTCTCGCCCGTAGTTGAATAGCGATTGTGCCCAATGGCTGCATGACCACTTAGGCGAATCAAATCGGACTCTTTAAACACATCGCCCACTAGACCCATGCCCTTGTGAACAATATGGTCACCATCTTTTAACGAAACGATTCCTGCAGATTCTTGGCCACGATGTTGTTGTGCGTACAATCCCAAATAGGTCATGCGGGCGGCTTCTGGATCCCCCCAAGCGCCAAATACCGCGCATTCCTCACGCCAGCTGCGCGAAATGCTTATTCCATCCGGATCCGTAAATGCGCCCAAGCTCAATGACCTCTCGACGTTCGTTGTTGATCGTAAGTGTCGCACCCTTTGTAACACCGATCGTGTGCACTTGGCCACCAGACACTCTCGACCTTATAAAATCACCCAAACCTTTTTCACCAACCAAAACCACTTCATAAAGTCGCCTTTGATTCCAATGCGAACCGAGTGGCTCCATACTAAGCTCAGCCCCAACTCCGCCAAGAGACATACGGGCCAGAGTGTAGGCAAGACCTAAGTGACTCACAACCCGAGTGGCCGCAGGCTTCGAACCCAAGACGATTTGAAGCAAAGAGTTCACACTGAGCGCCAGCTGATTCATATCCAATAGGCCGGCAAAGCCTTGAGTGTCAAAAACCACGTGGGGGAACTGACAGAGCACGATTTCAAGCCCCTCTTTTACAAAATCAGATTTGGGGATATTTTCGACATTGTCTTTGAGACCAACCATACCGGTCGCAGGAGTTGAAGTGACGTTGACGCCCATGGTTTCGTTGTAAAAACTCACGTTTCCGCTGATCACTGGCGCATCCAAACATTTGGCGGCTTCACTTAGCGCTTCAACAGCCGCGACAAACTCACCCATCACCTTTGGTCTTTCGGGATTCCCGAAATTCAAACAATCCGTAAGCGCAAGGGGCTGAAAGCCCTTCGATGCCAACTCAAAAGCTGGGTAAAACCCAGCGTCGGCGCCGCCAAGCCAAGCGTCTAACCGCATAAGCTCGGGCCTACAGCCCAGCACCAAGCCAAGTGCCCGGCCCGAAGGCAAACGAATCGCGGCGACCGGTTCGCTCGCATCCCTAACCGTACTGGCCCCGACCCTTTGATCATATTGTTGAAAGATCCACTCCCTCGAGCAGCCCACAATCGAACCTAGAACTTCAGATGCGCCAGCAATGGCCTTTGAATTTGGGGCAACCTCCGCAATATTCTTTTGATCAGATATTTTTTTAGGGAAGTTCCACTTCTCATAAGGACGCTCATAAAGAGGGGCATTTTCAATCAAAGTCTTTGGGTCGATCTTACAAAGACACTCCCCATGCCAGAACAATTCAATTTCAGGCCCAGGAGTCACTTCACCTAATTTTGAAGCGTCTAGACCCCAATGGGCAAAAACCTTTTGCACCTCAGCGAACCGGCTTGGCTCACAAACGAGGAGCATGCGCTCTTGGCTCTCAGAGAGCAAAATCTCTTCGGGGCCAATGCTCGAGTCACGAACCGGAACCTGATCTAAGTGCAGACTGATGCCGACGCCGCCCTTTTCGGCCATTTCAAAACTCGAGCTGGTCAATCCGGCAGCGCCCATATCTTGAATGGCCACAACCAGCCCTTTTTGCATGACCTCAATACAGCTTTCAATCAGCAGCTTTTCATAAAAAGGATCGCCAATCTGAACCGTGGGCCTTTGACTGGCGCTATCTTCTGCAAAAGACTCACTGGCCATACTGGCGCCATGCACTCCGTCTCGGCCTGTTTTTGCCCCAACATAAACCACCCAATTGCCGATCCCGCGCGCAGGTGAAGTCAGAACGGGATCGTCTTTTTGAAACAATCCCACGGCGAGCGCGTTGACCAATATGTTTCCGTTGTAAGAGGAGTGAAATTCAGTTTGCCCTGTCACCGTGGGCACACCCACGCAGTTGCCATAGCCGGCAATGCCGCGCACGACACCGTCGACGAGCAAAGACATGCGCTCAGCACTCGGTTCGCCAAAACACAAATAGTTGGCCAGGGCAATGGGCCGAGCGCCCATAGTAAAAATATCGCGCAAGATGCCGCCCACTCCTGTGGCCGCGCCTTGATAGGGCTCAATAAAACTCGGGTGGTTGTGACTTTCCATTTTGAACGCCACTTTTTC
>JBGSQJ010000420.1:0-7364 GCA_041738165.1 Bdellovibrionales bacterium | reverse complement strand
AGTACGGCACCAAAAAGCCCAAGAAATAGAGGATGATTTAAATGTCTCGTCGTAAATCAAAACCAAAAAGAGAAATCCTTCCCGATCCCGTTTACAACGATCTCGTTGTGGCGAAGTTCGTAAACAAGATGATGTATCAGGGCAAAAAGTCGCTCGCCTACAAAGCGATCTACTCCGCACTTGATGATCTCCGGGTGAAGGTTACAGCCGAAGAGCCTTTAACTGTTTTCAAAAAAGCGATTGAGAACTGCAAACCTAATCTTGAAGTTAGGTCGCGACGAGTGGGTGGAGCCACCTACCAGGTTCCTGTAGACGTGAGGCCCTCGCGAAGGTTGGCTCTCGCTATTGTATGGTTGATCAATTACTCTCGAGAGCGCGGCGAAAAAACGATGTCGGCAAGGCTTGCGGGTGAGTTGGCTGATGCTTACGCCAATCGTGGCAATGCGATCAAAAAGAAGGAAGATGTGCATCGTATGGCCGAAGCCAATAAAGCTTTTAGCCATTACAACTGGTAATTTCATTTTTTAGTCTGGGCTCAAAATGAGCAACTCGGATCCGCAGAAACTCGAAGAGCTCCAATTCACTCGAAATATCGGCATCATGGCTCACATTGATGCTGGCAAAACCACGACTACAGAACGAATCCTATTCTACACAGGGCGCTCACACCGAATGGGCGAAGTTCATGATGGCAACACCGTTATGGATTGGATGGAACAGGAGCAAGAGCGCGGAATCACGATCACGGCGGCGGCAACAACGTGTTTTTGGAAAGACCATCGAGTCAATATTATAGACACTCCCGGACACGTGGACTTCACCATTGAGGTTGAGCGAAGTTTAAGGGTTCTAGATGGGGCTATTGCCGTTTTCGATGGAGTGAGCGGAGTAGAGCCACAAAGTGAAACGGTTTGGCGCCAGGCCAACAAATACAAGGTTCCTCGAATATGCTTCGTCAACAAGATGGACCGAGTCGGAGCGGACTTTTCTTATAGCGTGAACAGCATACGAGAAAAATTGAAGGCTCGGCCTATCCCAGTGCAATTGCCAATTGGAGCCGAAGATGGATTCCAGGGTTGCGTCGATCTCATCGAGCAAAAGGCTTTGATCTGGGCCGGCGGCAGTGGTGAAGAGTTCAAAACTGAAGGGGTCCCCTCTGAGCTTTTGGCTGAATGCCAAACCGCCCGTGAAGTTTTAATCGAGGCGGCCTGTGAATGTGATGATGCCTTAATGAACAAATACCTCTCTGGCGAAACACTGAGTGTCGAAGAAATTCGCAAAGGCCTTCGAGCGGCCACTCTCAATTTAGCAATTACGCCGGTGTTTTGTGGGAGTGCGTTTAAAAATAAGGGAGTTCAGCCTCTACTGGACGGAGTGCTTCACTACCTTCCCTCTCCACTCGACGTTCCGCCGATTGAGGCCTCACTGGCCATTGATGAAGATAAGAAAGTTCCAGTGAAAACGGATTTTGATGAGCCTACCGTGGCTCTTGCGTTCAAAGTGGCCAGCGATTCTTTTGCCGGCAGCTTAACTTACATTCGGGTTTATTCAGGAATCGTTAAGGCGGGTGAGACTCTGATGAACCCTCGGTTAAAAAAGCGTGAACGCATTCAACGATTAGTCCGAATGCACGCGAATTCACGGCAAGAAATCAAAGAGCTAAGAGCGGGCGACATTGGCGCTGCGATTGGGCTCAAAATCACCGGAACGGGGGATACGCTCTGTGATCAAAAGCATCCCGTTGTCCTTGAGTCGATTTCATTTCCAGAGCCGGTCATTTCTGTGGCCATTGAAGCCAAATCGATTGCCGACCAAGATAAAATGGTTTTGGGTCTAAACCGATTGCAACAAGAGGACCCTTCGTGCCGAGTGCGGATCGATAGCGACACGGGGCAAATGTTGCTTTCGGGTATGGGCGAACTTCATTTGGAAATTTTGATTGATCGGTTGCTCAGAGAGCACAAAGTCACCGCCAATATCGGAAAGCCTCAGGTGTCTTATCGCGAGACGATTCGAGGCGAGGCGACCGGCGAGGGGCTGTTTGAGCGCGAAGTCGCCGGAGACAAGCAGTTCGCCCGGGTGAAACTCAAAATCAAATCTCAGCCCTTGAATCTTGGCGTGACCTACGATGGGGCAAAGGCTGCTGGGCTCGATCCCGACTTTTCAGCCGCCATACGAAGCGGTGCGCTGGAGGCGGCCGATGTTGGAGCTTTGGCGGGCTATTCCTTAATGGGGGCCTCGATCCAGTTGGTGTCCTTCGAAATGCGCGACAAAGAATCTTCTGAAATGGCATTCAAAGTGGCTTCAAGCATGGCCTTTCGTGAGGCGATACGCGCCGTTTCATCTGCGTTGCTAGAGCCCATGTTTAAGCTTGAAATTTTTACACCTGACGACTTCATGGGGACCGTCATTGGAGATTTGAACTCTAGGCGGGGGAAAGTGCAGTCTATGGAGCCTAAAAGTGGTGGCCAAGTCGTTTTGGCTGAGGTTCCACTTGCCACGCTGTTTGGATACGCCACCGACCTACGCTCAATGACGCAGGGAAGAGCTAGCTTTAGTATGGAGTTTCTTGAATATGCCCAAGTCCCACCTAAGGTTGAAACCGAAATTCTCACCCATTTAGGCCGCTAGGGTTGCCTTTCATAAGATCTCGAAACGAGAGAATTTTTCTTTGACATCACGCCGCTGATCGGCGAATAATCGCCGACTTGCGGCTCCGATTCTTCGGCCTAAATGTTTCCAAGTCAATAAGTCGACCCTGTTACGAGACCTATTGAGACTGGACGCTGACGGTTGTTTAGAAAAGGGGATGCTTTTGTCTTTTACGTATTGTTAATGAAAGCGAAGGATCAGTTATGCAAAGCCAAAAAATTCGAATTCGACTGCGGGCTTTTGATCATCGGTTGTTAGACCAATCAACGAAAGAAATAGTTGAAACAGCTAGACGAACCGGTGCGCGAGTGGCGGGACCTATTCCTCTTCCAACTCGGATCAATCGTTACACGGTTCTTCGATCTCCTCACGTCGATAAAAAATCCCGCGAGCAGTTCGAAGTGCGAACACACAAAAGACTTTTGGATATTTTAGAGCCTACGCAACAAACTATCGATCAGTTGATGAAGCTTGATCTATCGGCGGGCGTAGACGTCGAAATTAAATTATCGGTTTAAAGGTACGGTAAACAATGAGTGATGCAAACGAGAACCAAACAGCAGAGGCAAGTGAAGCTGCTACCGAAAGTCAGGGAGCAGACACACAAGGACTTTTTGCTTTTAAAGTCGGAATGTCTGCGATCTTTGAAAATGGCGAGAGAATTCCTGTCACTGTTTTAAAATATGAGCCCATGGTTATTTCGCAAATAAAAAATAAAGCGAGTGATGGGTACGAGGCTGTGCAAGTGGCGTTTGTTGCCGATCGTGCATCGCAAACCAACAAGGCCACTCAAGCCAAAGTCAAACCTGCAGGATTTGAAAATGGGGCAAAATTTTTGCGCGAATTGAGAATCAAATCAGTCGAAGGTTTGAACGTTGGCCAAAAGGTAGAAATTTCGAACTTTAAAAAAGGCGACAGCGTTAAAATTACCGGTCTTTCAAAGGGCCGAGGGTTTCAGGGGGCTGTCCGCCGTTGGAACTTTAATGGTGGTCCCGCGACCCACGGTTCGGGTTTTCACCGCAAGCCCGGATCAGTCGGAAATAGAACATGGCCTGGACGAGTTATGCCTGGAAAGCGCATGGCCGGCCAATGGGGTAATGAAACCGTGTCATTAAAGAGTGTGAAGATTGTTGATGTTTTGCCGAGTGAGAATGTGTTGTTGGTGAAGGGATCAGTTCCTGGAGCTCGCAATTCTTTAGTTCAACTGATGAAGGTGTAGAGAGATATGGCAACTGTAGACGTTGTAAATTGGGAGAAGAAAAAAGTAGGCTCGGTTGAGCTGGCGCCATCCGTTTTTGAAGCACCAGTTAAGCCCGAGATTCTGCAAACTGTTGTGAAATGGCAGTTGGCCTGCCGCAGACAAGGCACGCACAAGACAAAGACAAAGGGTGAAGTGAGTGGTGGTGGCAAAAAGCCTTTCAAACAAAAAGGCACAGGGAACGCCCGCCAAGGTTCAATTCGATCGCCATTGATGCCAGGTGGAGGAATCACTTTTGGACCTCAGCCCAGAGACTATAGTTATGCGTTGCCTAAAAAAGTGCGTCGCTTAGGTTTGAGAATGGCGCTTTCAAAACTGGTTGCTGATGGCCGATTGATTGTCATTGATGAGTTGCGTTCGAGTGATGGAAAGACAAAAGAACTTGCAAAAAAATTAGACGGGATGGGCCTTAAAAAAGCTCTGATGATCGATGCCGACCGTGATGGTCAGTTCGATCGTGCCTCAAGAAATCTTCCACGCTTTAGATATTTTGGCGTTGAGGGCTTGAATGTTTACGATTTGCTCAAATACGAGACGGCCATTGTCACGAAAGATTCTCTCGACAAGATCGTGGCTCGTTGTGTGGAGGGTCAATAAATGTATTACGTAATTAAAAGGCCTTTGATCACTGAAAAGAACAGCATGCTGGCCGAAAAAGGTGTGTACGTTTTTGAGGTGGAGCAAAAGGCAACTAAGATCGACATTAAGACCGCCGTCGAAAAATATTTTCGAGTGAAGGTTGTGGGCGTGCAAACGGCCATTTGCCGGGGTCGAGTTAAAAGAACACGTATGGGTGAAAGCAGTCGACCAGTTTGGAAAAAAGCTGTTGTGAGACTGAAAGCCGGAGAAAAAATTAGCCTCTTTGAGGGAGCATAGTTAGATGGGTATTAAAACTTTTAGACCAAGAAGTCCTGGTCGTCGTGCAGCGACGGGTTTTGATTTTGCTGAGATCACTAAGTCGACTCCTGAAAAGTCTTTAACGACAAGGAGTCATCGAGCTTCTGGTCGAAGCAATCATGGCCAAGTTTCGATTCGCTATAAGGGCGGCGGCCATAAGCGACTTTACAGAATTATTGATTTTAAGCGCGATAAGCTAGAGATCCCAGCCAAAGTGGCTGCGATTGAGTATGACCCTAATCGCAGCTGCCGAATTGCACTTCTCAACTATATGGATGGCGAAAAGCGCTACATCATCGCGCCCGTCAATCTCACTGTTGGGGACACGGTTTTGTCCTCTGACAAAGCCGACATCAAGCCTGGAAACAGTCTTCCTCTCGGGTCGATTCCTGATGGAACGATCATTCACAATATCGAACTCCGCCCAGGTAAGGGTGGACAGTTGGCTCGAGGCGCGGGAAGCGAAGCTACTCTCGTTGGTAAGGCCGACAAATATTGCCAAGTGAAATTGCCTTCTGGTGAAGTTCGACAAGTGCTCTCGGTTTGTAGAGCGTCAATCGGACAGGTCGGAAACACGGACAATGAGAATATCAGTTTAGGTAAGGCCGGCCGAGCCAGATGGCTGGGAATTCGCCCAAGTGTGCGAGGTATGGCCATGAATCCAGTTGATCACCCTCTTGGTGGCGGTGAAGGTGTTGGTAAAGGTCATCACCCTGTGACTCCATGGGGTCAGCCTTGCAAAGGGTATAAAACCAGACACAACAAGCGTACAGATGGAATGATTGTAAAACGCAGAGCTAAGCGTAAGTCGAGAAAGTAGGAGTAGGCAGTGGGACGTTCAGTTAAAAAAGGTCCGTTTATTGATCATCATTTATTGAAAAAGATTGAAACGGCTAAGTCGACCGGTGACAAAAAAGTCATCAAGACTTGGTCTCGAAGGTCCACGATTTTGCCGGAAGCCGTCGGATTGACTTTCGCTGTTCACAACGGACGCAAATTTATTCCGGTCTATGCGACTGAGAACATGATTGGTCATAAGTTTGGTGAGTTTGCTCCATCACGTACATTTCATGGTCATGCAGAGAAAAAGGCGGCGCCTGCAGCTGGGCCTGCTGCGGCCAAGAAATAGAGGAATTTATGGAAGTTAAAGCGAGTTTAAATTTTGCGAGAATTGGATGCCAGAAGGCCCGCTTGGTGGCTGATGTGGTCCGCGGAAAAGATGTCAATGAGGCCATCAAGACTCTCACCTTTATGAAACAAAAAGGTGCGGGACTGATGAAAAAGCTAATTGAATCTGCGGTGGCCAATGCAGAAGACAAAAAGGTCATTGATGTGGACAACCTCTACGTCAAAACGATCTATGTGGATATGGGGCCTGCGGTTAAGCGCTTTCGACCTCGCGCCCAAGGGCGAGCGTCTATGGTTAAGAAGAAGTTAAGTCACATCAACGTTGTCTTGGAAGAAAGATAAGGAAGGGCTCAGCGAGTGGGACAAAAGGTCAATCCAATTGGTTTTAGAGTAGGTGTGATTCGGTCTTGGGACTCAAGATGGTTTGCTGCTGGAAAGCAATATCAATTGAACTTTCAAGAGGATTACAAACTACGAAAGTTTATCAAATCGAAACTGAAGCACGCGGGCGTGGCCAAAATTGAAATTGAGCGTGCGGCCAATAAAGTAAAAATCATTATTTCGACGGCTAGGCCTGGGGTTGTGATTGGCAAAAAGGGAACTGGCATCGACTCCCTAAAGGCAGAGATTCAAGCCCTAACCACGAATGAAGTTTTTGTGAATATTCAAGAAATTCGAAAACCAGATCTCGACGCACAATTAGTTGCCGAAAACATAGCGTTGCAACTCGAGAAGCGTATTTCTTGGCGCCGAGCTTTGAAGAAGTCACTTGCTGCCGCTGTTAAAGGTGGAGTTCGTGGAATCAAAATTCGCGTATCTGGTCGACTTGATGGAGCCGAGATTGCTCGCTCAGAGTGGTACAACGAGAAGAGCGTTCCGCTGCACACTTTGCGAGCTGATATTGATTATGGAACAGCAGAAGCCCTAACCACGTATGGGCTGATAGGCTTAAAGGTTTGGATCTATCGTGGAGATGTTTATTCTGCGCGTGAGATCGAGGAGGCGGGTCGTGTTAAGTCCTAAGAGAGTAAAGTGGCGACGGCAGCATCGAGGTAACTTCAAGGGCTTTGCGATGCGAGGAAGCAAGCTGGCTTTTGGAGATTTTGGTTTAGCTTCTGTTGAGGCGGGTCGATTGTCGGCAAGACAGCTAGAAGCTGGCCGTATTGCAATCAGTCGTTCGGTAAAACGGGGCGGAAAACTTTGGCTTAGAGTGTTTCCAAACTTACCGATCACTAAAAAACCTGCTGAGACTCGAATGGGATCTGGAAAGGGCAGCCCGGAATTATGGGCAGCTAAGATTCTTCCAGGACGCATGCTTTTTGAGATGAACGGTGTGACACGAGAGCAGGCCCAAGAGGCGTTTCGACTGGCAGCTCATAAGCTTCCTTTTAAAACTAAGTTTGTGGCACGGGAGTAGAAGATGAAATTT
>JBGSQJ010000419.1:0-8490 GCA_041738165.1 Bdellovibrionales bacterium | reverse complement strand
CCTTGACAAAGCGCACAATTGGTTCTAAACCCTAGCCATCGTCTTTAAGAGACCTGCCCTGTGGCGATCCCCTCTTGCTAGCGATCAACGCCTAAACACAAGAGGTAAATAATGAACTCCTTTCAAGATTTCGACCTGCGTCCACAATTGGGCTCTGCGCTCAAAAAAATAGGCTTCGAAACCCCTACTGAAATTCAAAAACGCGTGATTCCCATGGCGCTAGAGAATCTAGATTTGGTCGTCTGTGCCGAGACCGGCTCTGGCAAAACGGCCGCCTACGCGATCCCCATGATTTGCAAACTTTTAGACGACCCAGGCAGCATGGCAGTTGTGATGGCGCCGACCCGAGAGCTCGCTCAGCAAATTGCTGAGTTCATCCGGCAACTCACCGTTGATCTCCGCGATCTTCAAACCGTCACTATTGTTGGCGGAGCCGACATTCGAAAGCAACTCACTCACCTTAAACGAAATCCACGCATCATCGTGGCCACTCCTGGCCGATTGATCGATCACCTTAAACGGAGATCTGTTCAGCTCGACGCCGTTAAAACTCTGATACTAGACGAGGGCGACCGAATGCTCGATATGGGCTTTGCGCCTCAGCTTGATCAGATTCTTAAATTTCTACCGAAACAAAGACAGACTTCGTTATTCACGGCTACGATCACTGAAAAAATCCAAAGCCTGGCGCGCAAATACTTGTCGAACCCGCAAAAAGTAAATGTCGGCCAAACTTCAAAGCCTGTGCTCTCGATTCAGCAAACGATGGTTCAGCTGGCCCAAAAAGAAAAACTGGGCCGAGTCGTTGACGAACTCAACCAACGAAAAGGCTCTATTATTATCTTTATGCGCACAAAGAGCCGCACCAATAAGCTCGCTAAAGACCTGAATTCGTATGGATTCGGCGTTGAGTTGATTCACGGCGGACGCACACAAGGGCAAAGAAACAAAGCCATTCAAAATTTTCGCGCTGGCACCAGCCGAATTCTTTGCGCCACCGACTTGGCCGCGCGCGGAATCGATGTGCCACAAGTCGAGCATGTGATTAACTTTGATTTACCAGTTATGACCGAAGACTATGTGCACCGAGTTGGTCGAACTGGACGCAATGGCGCGAGCGGTGAGGCATTGAGTTTCGTAACTCCAGAAGATTTCAACGAGTGGCAAGATCTCGTAAGACGCTATCAGATTCAGCCCTATGCGAGCCACTTGCCAGTAAAAGCGCCGCGCTCTTTCTCTGGGCCCAGCCGACGTCCTCAGACGAGTGAGCGAAAATCAAATCAAGGCGGAGGCCGCAGATCAAAGCCCGCTGGGCGAAGTTCCTCGTCACGCAGACCTCAATGGTGAACTTTGCCCATACCATTGGGCAACGTATTTGGCCTCGGCTTCGGTCAGTGTGATTCCGCGCTCTACTTCTAAAAATCGATCTAGCGTTCTCACCTTGACCTGTGGATTGTAGCGAATAAAAAATTCCACAAAAGAAAAAACCCGAGCCCAGGGCATCCCGCGCCGAATGAGCGAATATTGATCCGAAGCGTGATGAAACAAAAAACCACCTAGCGCGTACCAAATGGAAGGATTCCAAAACCAAGCGAGAAGCGACAACACTCCGTAAAATTCAAGGGTGTGAAATACATTGATCCCCAGCCACCTGGTGGTTAGATGCTTTTCGAGAATTCCATAATACGAAAAAAAACCAAATGGATTAAGTGACTTTGTATCCATAAAGAATTCGATAACGTGATCTAGATCGATAAATATGATCGCCGCAGAAAAGTACGCCGCGTCCATCCCTACAGCGGGGTAGAGCACGCCAAAACTGACTGCACTTTGCACAAGATGTGTTTGCGGAGAACTCATGGTGGCTATTTTTGAGCACAGGGCCGCCAATGTAAATCAATGGCGCAGCATACTCTGAACTCATAGGTCTACTTTAGAGCGTCGGCAACACTTGGGCCCAGGTGGGCTTGAGGTACCGCCCTCTTTGCGGCCTCGCGTACTTGTAAGTGCTTTAGCCTGCCTAACTGAGGAGCCTCATAAACTGAACTTAGCCGAAAACTGGATGGCGTCACGAAATCTGGGATGCGGCGAACGTCGAGAGAGTTTTCAGACCGCACACAGCTCGATTCCGCCGCCAATGCCGGTTGATAATCGACCAATTCAAATTCCCCTGCCGACTTACTTATACTCAGAGACTGAACAAGCTTGGGGAAATCGAAAGCCGATTTGGCATCTGCCCTAGCGGCTTTGCCTTGACATTCCTCTTTCATTTTTAAAAACGCAACTGAAGGGCTATCCACGAGATTGACTTTAAGCATGTTGAACGCGATCCAGGTCGAACCTCGAAACTGAATTTCTTCACCCATCCCAAGTGACAGCCGGTCTGGCCAGGACTTGACCAAACAAACCGCGGTGCACGACGTCTTCATTCGCGACTCAGCTTGGGCCATGGCCACGCTACTTGCGGCGAATGTCAATAGAGCCAAAGCAGTAACAATTTGATTTTTCATGAGTCAACTCCGTAAGAAGGCAAAAAAAAGCCGGCGGCGTGGGGTCCGACCGGCTCGAGTGGGGTCATCCATAGGGGGTATGGGGGTCTATGGAATTTTTAAAAACAAATCAAATTTAGGTTGCGTCGTCGACGCTATCAAAGCGGCGATCCACAACCGGAGCAGATGGCGCTTCGCCAATTTCGAGCTCCATATCTACAAAATCACTCACAGTCTTTTCTTGTGACTTTAGATTTTCTTCTCTGACTTTTACTTCATTTGTAAGTTCAGCTTTGAGTTCACTTTTTTGAATATTGGTCTCTTGGATCATCTTGTTGAAATCCACTTTGAGGCGAGCTTTGCTACCGATAGAGTCTGCACTCGCCATTGCACCACCAAACATGAGTAGTGTACCGATGCTGAGTTTTAAAATTCGGTTTTCCATCTTCCAAGCTCCCTTGCTTACTCTGTTCTCTTGCTGGATTGAATTTGCAACGACGGTGCCAGGGCCAGTCTCAAATTAGGCCCAGGGCGCCCCCAGGTCTTGTCAAAAGTCTGAACACCTCCCTGTTTAGGTTCGTCACCTGTACACAGATTAGACACCCCCCGAATAGGCCTCTAGCCGATTCCCTAAGTGGATTCAGTACTTGCCTCCAAGACACCAAAGGCCCCCGCCCCCTGTATGAACTTTGATCAGTTTGATTTGCCATATTCGCTATTGACTGCAATGCATCATTTAATTAGATTGAGCCCCCTATGGCACGCCGAAACCCCCTTATAATCAATTTGAAAGACATTCCTCCTGAAGGCTCCAAGCTCGAGTTCACACGCGAGACGGGCGAACTCGACAAGCCATTAAAAGAACTCATAGGTTCAAACCCCTACACCGTTCAGCTGTCTATTGAGCCACAGGGCAACACCTTCTTGCTTAAGGGCACTCTAAAGACCTCGCTCAATACGCTTTGTTCTCGCTGCGCCATTGACCTAAAGCTTCCGGTATCGCTTGGGATTAACGAATTCGTGGTCATCGAAAAGGCCCTAGAAAAAGGCGATCACCAGGCCCGGGTCAATCACGCTCACGAGTGGAGCGAATCGGCGCCTGATTACCTAATCTTGGCCAACGATCAGCTAGATTTGGGCGCCTATTTATATGAGCTGATTGCTCTTGAAGAGCCAGTTCGGCCACTCAAGAGCCCAGATTGCGAAGTGGCCTGTGAAAACCTGACCCCAGAAATGCTTCTAAACCCCTATACCAACACAGAACCCGTTAAGATCAGCCCCTTTCAAGTACTTGAAAAACTCAAATTAAAGAGTTGATTTCGTTGCATTTTTGAATAAACTCCGAAGCCTCAAAGATAGGAAGACGTATGCCAACTCCCAAAAAGAAAACTTCTCGTTCACGTCGTGACATGCGCCGAGCTCATGATTTTTTAACGGCTCCTGGCGTTCAAAACTGCCCCAACTGCGGGGCGCTTGCTAAACCACACCATGTTTGTGGCTCGTGCGGATACTATAAAGGCCGAGAAGTCGTAACGGCGCAAGCATAATTAAATGCCAGAGTTTCAATCTCGAATCATCGGCACTGGGCACTACCTACCAGAGCGAAGACTTTCCAACCAAGACCTCGAGAAAATGGTTGAAACCAATGATCAATGGATCCGTGAACGAACCGGGATCCGATGGCGCCACATAGCTGAAGACGGTGTGGCAACGAGTGATCTTTCAGTCATTGCCGCCCAAAACGCCTTAGACGCTGCAGGAATGAAAGCGTCAGAAATTGATATGATCATCGTCGCCACAACGACGGCGGATCATCAACTCCCCTCAACTTCTTGTCTGTTACAAAAAAAAATTGGCGCCCCTGAATGTATGGCTATGGATGTCGCCGCCGTTTGTTCAGGCTTTATCTATGGGCTCTCTGTTGGCGACCAATACATCCGCACAGGGACTTATAAACGTGTCTTAGTGGTGGGAGCCGAAGTGCTGCACCCCTTTATAGATTTTACGGACCGCGAGACATGTATTCTGTTTGGAGATGGAGCTGGAGCTGCAATATTGGCCCCTGCTGAGCCCGGTGAAGAATCGAGGATTTACAGCTCTCACCTTCACGCTGACGGAAAACTGGCTGACTTGTTGGTCGTGCCAGCTGGTGGTTCCGCAAAACCTTTGACCCACGAACTTCTCGATCAAAGGCAGCACCTTGTGAAAATGAAGGGCCGAGAAATTTTTAAACACGCTGTTCGAATGATGGCCCAAAGCTGCCAAGAAGCCCTGGTAAAAAATGGCCTCACAATTGATCAAGTCGATTGGGTCATTCCACACCAGGCCAATATGCGAATCATTGAAGCCGTGGCCAAACAATTGGGAGCCCCCATGAACAAGGTCACCGTTGAACTTGAGGATATGGGTAACACCTCTGCTGCCACAGTTATAGTGGCACTCGATAGAGCCATTCGAGATGGCCGTATACAACGCGGGCAAAATCTTTTGCTCACCGCTTTTGGCGCGGGCATCACATATGGCGCCGTTTTATTGAGGTATTAATAAAATGTGGAGCGCGATTTTTCCTGGCCAAGGCAGTCAACACCCCGGCATGGGCCGATTTTTATTTGATCAGTTTTCGCTCGTTCGCCAGCTGTTCGAAGAGGCGTCAGACAGTTTAAAATTGGATTTCAAAAAATTATGTTTCGATGGCAGTGAGGCTGACTTAGCGCTGACTGAAAACACACAGCCTTGCCTACTTTTAGTCTCCACCGCAAGCTATCGGGTTCTTGAGACCGAGGTAGGCTTTCGCCCGCAGGCCGCAGCGGGGCACTCGATAGGTGAATACGCCGCTCTGGTGGCGGCTCAAACACTCAAGTTTTCTGACGCCATGAAGGCCGTTAGGCTTAGAGGCCAGGCCATGCAATCGGCCGTGCCTGTTGGCGAGGGCGGCATGACTGCGGTGATGGGGGTCACGCCTGAGCAAATCGCCAAAATTTGCCAATGGGCCACTCAAGAAAGTGCACTCGGTATCGTTCAGCCTGCCAACTTCAATGCCCCTGGGCAAATTGTTATCAGTGGCAAACTCAAAACTCTCAAATGGCTTGAAGAGAATTTTACAGGCGAAGAATTTGGCATATCCCGGGCCAAATTTATTCCTCTTAAAGTCTCAGCGCCATTTCACTGTGATTTGATGAAACCCGCCGAAATCACAATGAGAGCGCATCTCGAGTCTACTGACTTTTCAAAAAGCCGATTTCCTGTTGTTCAAAACGTGACGGCCGAGGCCTCATTTGATCCGGCTGCCATTCGCGAAAACCTTATTGTACAGATCTCAAAGCCTGTTCGCTGGGTGGAATGCGTGCAAGCACTTGTTAAAATGGGCTGCACGCAAGCTGTCGAAGTGGGCTCAGGGAGAGTGCTTTCTGGTTTGGTCAAAAAAATTGACTCAGATGGCTTAAAGACTTTCAATATCAACTCTCTAGAAGACCTAAAGACGATTGAAGCCAGCCTAAGGGGCTAAAGATGGATTTAAAGGATAAGCGTATTGTAGTTACCGGCAGTAGCCGCGGAATTGGCGCTGAAATGGCCCGTGAGTTCGCCCAGTTTGGCGCAAAAGTCGCCATCACATATTCGAGTGAACCAGGTAATGCCGAAAAGGTTTTTCACAGCCTCGAGGGATCTGGCCACCTAATGTTAAAGCTGAATGTCACCTCGGGAGAATCTGTCGACGGCGCGTTTAAAGAAATTTTAGAAAAATTTGGCCGCATTGATGGACTGGTGAACAACGCCGGAGTGACAAAAGATCAACTCTTGATGCGAATGAAAGATGAAGACTTCGATACGGTTCTCGCCACCAACCTGAGGGGAGCGTTTTTATGTACGCGGGCCGTCATGAGGCCCATGCTAAAGGCAAAGGGTGGGTCGATCCTCAATATTTCCAGCGTTGTGGGACAAATGGGCAATGCGGGCCAAGCCAACTATGCCGCCAGCAAAGCGGGTTTAGAGGGCTTTACAAGAGCCACCGCGCTTGAAGTGGCTTCTCGCGGAATCCGCGTCAATGCACTGGCTCCTGGCTTTATCGTGACCGATATGACCCACGTGCTCGAGCCGAAGCAAAGAGAGCAGATCGAAGCTCGAATTCCTATGCAGCGACTCGGCTGCTCAAAGGATGTGGCCGATGCTGCCTGTTTTTTGCTCAGTGACATGTCTTGTTATATTACTGGGCAAGTGCTGCAGGTTAACGGTGGACTCTACATGTGAGTGTACAAGGATTTGAAAATAAGGTTATATTTCTCGGGTATTTTTTAAATATTAAATAATTGCCAATAAAAGGAGTGATCCCATGTCTTTGCAACCAAAAGTGATGAAGATTATCGAAGAGCAACTTGGCGTAGATCCAGATCGCATAAAGCCGGAGTCTTCGTTTATTGATGACCTAGGTGCAGACAGTTTGGATATCGTTGAGCTCGTCATGGCTATGGAAGAAGAATTTGAAATAGAAATTCCTGATGAAGACGCCGAAAAACTTCGCACCGTTCAAGATGTACTCAACTATCTTGAAACTAAAGGTAAAGCCTAGTCTGTGACGACCAATATCTTCACCAGACCCGCTGTGCCCGCACGCCGAGTGGTGGTAACGGGAATGGAGATGATCTCTCCCGTAGGTTTGTCGCTAAAGTCCGGCTGGGACGCGCTCATTAATGGTCGATCTGGAATCGCTAAGATTGGCCAATTTGACCCGGCGGCCCTCGATTGCCAAATCGCGGGCGAAGTTAAGGGTTTTGTGCCTGACGACTTCATCGCAAAAAAAGAACAAAAAAAAATGGACCGCTTTATTCATTTCGCATTAGCCGCGGCTAAGGGCGCGATCGACAAAGCTGGTCTTTCTGACTTAGATGACGAGAGCAAAGAACGAGTCGGCGCTATTGTGGGTGTTGGAATGGGCGGACTCCCTTACATTGAAGTTCAGCACGACACGCTTCGTGACCGAGGGCCCAATCGCGTCACACCGTTTTTTATTCCTGCGGTTATTTCGAACATGGCTGCAGGGCAAATTAGCCTCCTTTATGGCTATAAAGGCCCTAACTACTCTGTCACTTCAGCCTGTGCATCGGGTGCCCACGCCATAGGTGAGGCCACCGAAATGATTCGAAATGGTCGATGCGACATAATGATCGCAGGCGGAGCCGAAGCCGCGTTGACCCCCTTATCGGTCGCCGGATTTTCGGCTATGCGCGCACTTTCGACTCGCAACGATCAACCCGAAAAAGCGAGTCGACCTTGGGATCGAGATCGCGATGGTTTTGTATTTGCCGAAGGCGCTGGAATGCTCGTTCTTGAAGATTATGAACACGCCTCTCAAAGAGGCGCAGAAATCCTAGCCGAAGTCTGCGGCTATGGCTCTTCGTCAGACGCACACCATATGACTTCGCCCTCACCAGGGGGAGTTGGAGCCGCAAGATCCATGCAAGAGTGTTTGAAAGACGCGGCCATCAAACCTGAATTGGTGGGTTACATCAATGCGCACGGAACAAGCACACCAGCCGGAGATGAAATCGAAGCCGATGCTGTGAAACTCGTTTTTGGCCCCCACGCCAAAAAACTTTGGGTCTCGTCGACCAAAAGTATGATGGGTCACACTCTTGGCGCGGCTGGTGCAATCGAGAGTGTTGTCGCCCTACAAGCGCTGATTTCGGGCGTCGTACCACCGACTATCAATCTAGATAACCCATCTGAAGGCTGCGATTTGGACTTCGTTCCGAAAACGGCTAGAGAGAAAAAGTTGGATTATGTTCTTAATAATAGTTTTGGCTTTGGCGGAACCAACGCCAGCCTTTTGTTCGGACGACTTTAATGCCCAGAAGCTTGGGTTTTACTCCGCCCATAGAAATTAAAAAAATTTTAGTGGCCTGCGATCACGGCGGTGTCGATTTAAAGAGGCACTTTTTAGCCAAGTACCCCGATTTGCCCTGGGACGACTTAGGGTCCAATTCCTCTGAGTCAACAGATTTTTTTT
>JBGSQJ010000041.1:0-2054 GCA_041738165.1 Bdellovibrionales bacterium | reverse complement strand
ATTGAAATTTCGTAAATAAAGGAGCGGGTGATCGCTTGGGTCTGGAGAAGTTGACCATTCCCTTAAAAAGAAGAACTCATAATCGGGAGCCATCATAGCGTTGCGAAAATAAAGTAAACTCTCGAATCGAAATGGCGCAAAAAAGCCGCTCTCAAAACCAAATTTTGAAACCTTGTAAATCAAGTTCGCCAGAATTACTAAAGATACAAAAACCGGAAAGGTGGCTAGTGAGCGAAGGCGAGCCATCTTGTCATTTCGTCAACATCAAGGCCGCGTTGGCCTGCCAAAATTTCAACTTGGTCTGGCCCCATGTTTTGAATTTGAAAGTATTTGGCGTCGGGGTGGTAAAACATAAAGCCAGCGACCGTCCCAGCAGGGTCCATAGCCAATGTTTCAGTTAGTTTCGCGCCAATATGTTTTTCACCGCCAAGCAGGGCCCAAATGTCTTCTTTGAGTTTGTGGTCGGGGCACGAAGAGTAGCCCGGGGCGGGGCGAATGCCTTGATATTTTTCGCTGAGCAGATCCTCAAGCGTGAAATTTTCTTGAGATCCCATGATTTTTCGAAACTGCACATGGGCCCACTCGGCCAACGCTTCGGCGATACGGTCGCCTATGCACTTGGCCATGATCGCCGAGTAGTCATCATTCATCTTTTCGAACTCATGCGCCTTTAGTGTCGGGCCTTGGCCTGATGTCACTGCAAACACGCCGATGTGATCGAGCACTCCGGTGCTTTCGGGAGAAATAAAATCGGCCAAGCAATAGTAGGTGTCAGATCCATCTTTTCGCTTTTGCTGCCTTGTAAAGGGCACTGACCTTGTTTTGTTTTCATGTTGAATCAAGACAAACTCATTTTTAGATTGAGCAGGAAGAACTGCGAGCCGCACCTTGGGCTGAATCCATTGGTTTTTGATTCCATCCTTAAGCAATTTTTGTGCATCGCTAAAAAGCTGGGCGGCTTGTTCGCCGTATTTTTCGTGAGTCAGTATGGATGGGTATTTGCCTTTGAGCTCCCAGCTCCAAAAAAGTGGCGACCAATCGATGTAATCAACTAGCTCATTCATCGACGGGCTAAAATCCATCGCGCCCGTTTGACTTGGAGTCGGCGGGGCATATCGGCCATTCGAATTGAAGCGTTTGGACCGAGCCTCGTTGAGAGTTAGAAAATCTAAGTCTTTGGCTCTCTTTTCAAAGTTTTCGAGCATCTTTTTTTGCTGGCTTTTAAGCTCGTCTACGAATTTTTGGCCCTGGCCAATTTCTTGTAGAGTTTGTCCCACTTGCGAGGCGTCTTGCACGTGCACAACGGCCCCGGTGTAATGCGGGGCAATTTTAACTGCCGTATGCAGCCTAGATGTGGTCGCACCGCCAATCAGCAAGGGCGTATTGAATCCTCTTGATGACATTTGCTTTGCAACAAAGGTCATCTCTTGAAGTGAGGGCGTGATCAAACCACTTAAGCCAATGTAGTTGGCGTTTTCTTTGATAGCTGTTTCTAAAATCTTTTCAGCAGGAACCATCACGCCTAAATCGAGCACGCGATAGCCATTGCAGCCAAGAATAACGCCAACAATATTTTTACCAATGTCGTGTACATCACCCTTAACTGTGGCGAGTACAAAAGTTCCGCGGTTTTCTCTCTCGCTCTTTTCTTGCGTCATGAGCGGCTCAAGTACAGCCACGGCCTTTTTCATGACCCGTGCGCTACGAACGACTTGAGGCAAAAACATTTTGCCTTGGCCAAAGAGGTCACCAACGATCTTCATGCCGTCCATTAGGGGACCTTCGATCACCGTCAGTGGAGTCGGATACTCTTTAACAGCTTCTAATGTGTCTTTTTCAACAAAATCGTCGATGCCTTGCACGAGCGCGTGGGCTAATCGATCTTTGACACTACCTTTTCGCCATTCAGTTTGTTTTACTGATTTTTCGCCGGGCTCTTGGGGTTTAAGATTTTTTGCAAATTCAAGCAGCTTTTCTGTGGCCTCTTCGTCGCGGCAAAAGATGACGTCCTCGCACAAACTGCGGAGCTGCTTGTCGAGCTGTTCGTAAATTTG
>JBGSQJ010000351.1:0-4475 GCA_041738165.1 Bdellovibrionales bacterium | reverse complement strand
AAGCCCACTGAAGTAAAAAATTACGAGTTTCAAACGCTAGAGCGATCGGTCAAACTTTTAGACCTTTTTGGCGACAAAAAGACCCTGTTTATGATTCATAACATGGGCCAGGGCTGCCGCTACTGTACGCTTTGGGCCGATGGCTTCAACAGTTTTGTGCCGCATCTTGAGAGTGAATTTGCGGTGGCTTTGGTGTCAAAAGATGCCCCTCAGGTTCAACGCCAGTTTGCCAATTCAAGAGGCTGGCGATTTCGCATGGCCTCTCATGGCGGCGGTGACTACCTCAAAGAGCAATCCGTCACCAAAAGTGAAGGCAATATGCCCGGAATGGTTTGCTATGTGCGCGAAGGCGATAAAGTTTTTCGTAAAAATTCAGCCGCCTTTGGCCCGGGCGATGAATTTTGCTCGCTTTGGAATATTCTTGGATTGGCTGGAGTTAGCGCTGAAGAGTGGACACCGCAATTTAGCTACTGGCAAAGTCCAAAGGTGTTGGATGATGATGGTAAAAACGTCAGAAGCTAAAAATTCCAATTAATGAAAACGAAATTTGCAAACTAAAGATCGTGATTTGATTTTTTTTCAACTTTGTCGAGTCGATCAGACAAGGAAACGTAGCCGTCTAAAACGAATTTATTTCGAGCGTTCTGCTCTTCAACAAGAAGACCCACTCGGTGCACAGCCGCCAATACTTTTTCTACATTCGAGCTTAACTGACTGATTGAAGCATCCATTTGATCAAATCGAGCGTCAACTTGCTTAAATCGTGAGTCGACTTGGTTAAACCGGGCGTCAACTTGCTTAAATCGAGCGTCGACTTCAAGACGAAATGACGTAATCTCAGCCTTGAGTTCATGCCTGGCCTCATTCAACATCGACGACGTAACGAGTACCTCAGGTGATTTGCGAGGAACCACAGACCTTCGGGCCACTTTCTTCTTTTTAGCCATAATTAAATCTATACTCGGTTGAGACTGCGGAAACAACGTAAAATAAGGGCGCAGCCCCAAAGATCCACTGACAAATCTTTGTGGCTTCGCCCCCAAATTTCAGTTCTTGTCGCTATCACAACAAGAACCTTTTTATCGCGAGCTCCGCATGCTGATCGGCATGACGAGCTTGCCGTTGATACTTTTCTTGCTCTCGAGCGGCTTCAAAAGCGATTTGCTCTTGCTCTCGTTGAGCGATCGGCTCATTTACTAAGCCATGGTTTTGACCAATCGGGATAAATCCTTCGACTGGTTCTAATATCTGCGGCGCTAAGGCCGCCTTAAGTTTGGCCATTTGGCACTCCTTGGGTTTTGGACATAAGTGTCCAGGTAAATTAAAAATGTTTAGTTTGAGAATAAAGAAACCTAGATTTGAAAATGAGTGCTAAAGTAAAAAGTTCAAACGACTAAACGCTTTAGCTCTCGAATAAAAATGTAGATTTAATAAAATAAATAGATCTTTCGGGCTAGCCGACAAGCTGAGTGCGGCCAGGAAAGCGAACCGCAGTACAATCTGTTAGAGAATCCGTAGATCGATTTAGAATTTTTGAAACCACTGTTCGCCTCCTTTCATAGAGATAGGATTAGAGTAGCAACGTTTTTTCATCGACGCAATAGGGATGTTAAAAAAAGATGCAGACTCAGACGAAGAGCATCAATGATTGTAGCGAAACTGAATTTGGATCGCCATCCAAGCCGACAAAAGTGTAGGCAAAGAAAATCCCCAATAGCCAAAGCGAGAAAATGCGAGCCCGCCGACCATGCAGCCGAGGCCAAAGAATACAATGATCCAAATGCGCGCCCAATTGGCCTTGGCTTCGCGCTCAGCCATTTTATCTGGCATTACGTTCTTGTTGAGCACTCGTATAAGCCCGACTCCTAAGTCAGTCGTCAATCCTGTGAGATGGGTCGTTCGAATGACCGATCGAGACACCGTCGTAACCGTGGCGTTTTGTACGCCGCAAATCAGGCAAGCGAGCGCGATCAAGCCATAACTCTGTGGCGCGTGAAACGGACTACCGAATTCACCAAATCCACCAAAAATACCGATACCGAGTAAAACAAAATTTAAAAGTAAAATAAGCCCAAAGACGACCGGGTAGTTGGGAATCTTTTTTTGCTGCAATGGAAGATCAATAAAATGAGCGCTAATCATCGAGCCGAACAAAAAGAATACGGGCACGGCCAAAATCCCCGCAGCGTGGCCGTAGTCGCCTTGGCTAGAGAAAATGCCAAAGTGGGTGGCAAAGCCGGTGACATGAGAGACGAAGCGCTGACACGCCATAAAGGCCCCTGTGTTGATGAGGCCCGCTTGTAGGGCCAACATCAACCAGATCGTCAGATTAGTTTTGGTGAATCTATCCAATCGGGGCTATTCGCAAGAAGCGCGAAAGACCAAATTGGCACTCTGAAGGCGAGGGCCTGGCACAACGGTGACACATTTTCCAACGTTTGCGCTTGCGGCAACTCCGGCTTGATAGTGATCACCCGAAAAGAGAACTTGTAGCGAGGTTCCATCTTTTTCTTGGTCGCTCGGAGTGATGTTCACCACGATTCGTGTGACCTCGTCAGCAGTGTTGGCCATGCCAATGCTAACAATCGTTCCGGTGACAGAATCCCCAGTGATTTTATCGCCTCGAAGCTCGATGGCTGCTGATGCGCCAAAGCCCATGAGCAAGGTTGACGTCAAAAAAAGAGTACACGTAAGTGTAAGAATTGATTTTTTCATAGCGAGGTCCTCCATCCGTGAGTTATTACACTTGCTATGACAGCTTGGCTGAGTGCTCAAGTCTAGGTCTGACACTAAGCGAGGTGAGCCGGGTGATTGAAACTGTCTTTGAAGATTCAAATTGGTGGGTGGTCATTAAGCCTCCCAATTGGCTCTCGGTGCCTGGGCGCGACGCTAAAGACACTCGAATAGTACTTGGGCGCGAACTTGAGAGATTAAGTGGTATTCAAATCTACCCGGTGCACCGACTCGATTTTGAAGTCAGCGGGTTGATTCTTTGGGCTAAAACGATCCAATCTCAAAGATTGGCCAATGGGTGGTTTGAGAGCCAATTGGTGAGCAAGACTTATGTGGCACGAACTGTTCCTGGTAATTTTGAGCCCCCGCTTGACTGGGCGGAATGGAGTTCAAAGTTGGTGCGCGGCAAACGGCGCGCATTTATAGCGGGCCATGGCAAGCCCTCACTGACTCGGGCTCGGGTGGTTGAGCAAAACAGGGAGCATTGGATCTGGGAGCTCGAACCTCTGACGGGGCGGCCGCATCAGCTGCGGTTTGAGCTCGCTCACCATGGTGCACCGATATTGGGAGATGAGCTATATGGCGGGCCAAAGTGGAATCAGCAGGGGATCGCATTGAAGTCTGTGCGGCTTGATTTTAGCAAAATTCCTTTGAATGACCGAATGGGGTTGCCCGAAAGCTTAGAGCGACGCTAGCATTGAGCCAAATGCTTTTCTATTTTGTGCGACATGGTGAAACTAACGCCAATAGCCAGCAGTTGCTTGCGGGATCTGGCCTCGATCATGAACTCAATGAAGTAGGGCACGATCAGGCTAGAGCTCTTGGTTTACGAATTGCCTCAGCAATAGAGCACAAACTGCACCGCCTGATTGTCAGCAATATGATTCGAACTCAACAAACTGCCAATTACATAGTCGAATCGATCCAATTGAAACCGGAGCTACACGCGGGCTTTCGCGAGTGGAATTTAGGTGAGTGGGAAGGGCAAAGATTTGAAGACTACGCCCACTTGCTTTTGGGCGACGGCGAACCTCGCGAGGGTGAGAGCCGCAAAGATTTCTACTCTCGAATCGAGAATTCGTGGAATGAGATACATAGCAACGACCAGCCCTATTTAATTGTGAGCCATGGAGCCGTCTGGTTGGCTATGCAGGATTTTTTAAAAATACCGCGTTTTCGTATTGATAATTGCGAGTTGATTCGCCTTGAGAATACCTCGGGTGCTTGGAAGGCGTCCAAGATCTAGTTGGGGCAGCTCAAGGTTTTCAATTTTTCAGGTAGATTTGAGTCTTGAATTTTTTCGCGTAAATCATAAAAAGCCATCGGATTTGAGAGTTTAACTTGGCAAAGCGACTGATAAGATGAGGCCAAACCGTACTTGATGGCGGCCGGCAACACCGATTGAATGCGGGCCGTGTTTGAGCTTTCTAAAGTTTGCTCGACCTTTTGGCTGGCAATTGTGCGGTTTTGAGATGGGTTCAATTGCATGAGATGATTCACCACGTGCCCGGGTTCACCCAACTCAGCAAAGTGATCGAGCGCAAATCGTCCACCATCAAATTTCACCAGCAGCTCAACTGATTCTTGAGCCAGGTTTTCGCTTTGATGTTTTGAGAGCCTGGCAAATACTTGCGGATCAAAGCGATTCCATAATGCTGAGTCTTGACGCAGACTCCACATAAGCGCGTGCATGTTTTTTTCGGCTTGGGCCAGATCGTCATCGTTTGGTGAACCTGTAGCAA
>JBGSQJ010000320.1:0-2872 GCA_041738165.1 Bdellovibrionales bacterium | reverse complement strand
ATGTGTTGCTCGAAGACCCTTCTGCTAATTTAGTTGCCAGCTCCGCGGGTCCAAATTCTTCAGATCAGCAGTTTTTCAACGAGCCGCCGCTCGATTTTGCCGTTTTGAACAATCGCGAAAAAATGAATCAGGCCATAGACCAATGGCGCTCAAAATTTGGAAAAACCTATGGACCCGTTGTCAATGGCTCGCCGATTTCAACGAAGCGTTCAATTTCTAGAGAAAATCCATCACGAACAAGTGAAGTGCTTGGTCACATTGGTCTGGCGAGCGTCGACGACGCCGAGCTTGCTGTTCGAACAGCCCGCGATTATTCAGCGAAGTGGCAATCGACGCCCGCGAGTGAGCGAGCCGACCTTTTGGACAAATTGGCCGAACGCCTGAAAGCTGAAAAATTTCACCTCGCCGCTCTTCAAACACTCGAGGTGGGTAAGGGCTGGCAAGAGGCCGATGGTGATGTCGCCGAGGCGATCGATTTTTGCAGGTACTACAGTCGTCAAATGCGCGAGCTGGCTAAGCCCCGCAGGGTCGGCCGCGCTCCGGGCGAGGTGAGCCTTTATCATTATCAACCTCGCGGCGTCGCTTTGGTGATTGCGCCGTGGAACTTCCCTTTGGCTATTTTGACGGGAATGGTGAGCGCCGCGCTGGTCACCGGCAACACGGTTATCATGAAGCCCGCTGAACAAAGTTCAATTGTCGCTTCTGAACTGATGCGCCTCATGATGGACGTCGGATTTCCACAAGGCGCTGTACAGTTTTTGCCAGGTCTTGGTGAGGAGGTTGGCGATTACCTCGTGAAACACAAAGACGTCGCGATTGTTTCGTTTACCGGTTCTAAAAAAGTAGGACTCGAAATTCTTGAAAAAGCCAGCGTGGTGAGACCAGGTCAAACTCATTTGAAAAAAGTGTTGGTCGAGCTGGGCGGCAAAAATGCAATCATCATCGATTCAGATGCGGATCTTGATGAGGCTGTGGCCGGAGTCGTTTATTCGGCCTTTGGATTTCAAGGTCAAAAATGTTCGGCCTGTAGCCGAGTGATTGTGCTTGAGTCGGTGTATGACCGATTCACCACAAGACTCGTTGAGGCCACGCGAAGCCTTCATATCGGGCCGTCAACATCTCCTAGGTCTTACGTTGGACCTGTCGTTGACAAAGAGGCGTTTGACCGCATTCAAAATACGATCATGAATCATGAAGCCGATTTTAAACTCGCCTACCGGGGAGAAGCTCCAGGCGGCGGCTACTTTATCTCACCAACCATTTTTACAGATGTGGACCCGGCGAGCGCACTGGCGACGCAAGAAATCTTTGGGCCCGTGCTCTCCGTGATTCGAACGCAAGATCTAAGCCATGCCCTCAAGATTGCCAATAGCACAGAATATGCTCTGACCGGCGGAATCTATTCGCGTAGCCCGGCCAGCATTGAACGCGCCAAAAATGAATTTGAAGTGGGCAACTTGTATATCAATCGCGGCAACACCGGGGCGCTCGTTGAGCGCCACCCTTTTGGTGGATTCAAGTTGTCGGGGCTTGGAAGCAAAGCTGGCGGACCCGATTACCTTTTGCAGTTTCTCGAGCCGCGAGTCACGACCGAGAACACCATGCGCCGAGGTTTTATCCCGTCCGAAGAAGTTTAGTTGGACGCATTTGCGTCTGACCCTGCTCCCGCTTTGGTTCGGCCCAGGGTAGGAGCCGCGTTGAGCATGACAGACGCTTTCTCTAAGTCGCGCATTGCCGGACCGCTCTCGCCAAACATTTGCCTTGCCTTAAAGCCTTCACGAGTGTCGCATTGGCCCGGCAACAGCCAGTGCTGCGTGACCACCATCAGACAAATTTATCTCTTTTAAGCCGTATCTGGAAAATCAAAAAAACCCTCGACCCTCACTTGGGCTTGCCTGCGATTTTTTTCTAAATACTTGCGAATATTTTGAAACGGTCTCACTCCGATGGCCACAATCTTCGTGAAAGGGCGCGCATCCCAGAATTTCTCGCCATTTATGGCTGCATCAACACCGCGCCCACTCATAGCTCCTCTAACTCCCAACCGTTGGCCAGCTCGTCGCATGGGATTGCCCTTTTGACAATTCATAACAATGCGAACGAGCACGCCTGAAAGCGCACGCAGATAACCACAGAGTTGCTCTCGTCGCCTAGCCTTAACAAGTAAATGAAGGTGGTTGCCCACATTGGCATATTCACGCAGCTCGACGCCAAAATGCCCAGCCAACCGCCGCACAGCCTGATTCACCCGTTTTTGATGTTTCCGCGCCAAGAACGAGTGGGTGCCCCTGGCCTTTGTGGATTTCAAGATGAGATGCGTGTAGTGCCGACTCGAAAATGGCCTTTTGGTTTTTGGGTTGCCCTTAAATTTCGAGCCACCAAATGGCTTACCAACTTGCGATCTGTAGTTGAGTAGATCAAATTCGAGCTGTTTTTTCATAAATGGAAGCTATGTCATTTTTAGTAGCTTCGCAATAAAAAAACCCGAATTCCAGATATTACTTCAACACCCAAGGGCATTTAGATCGATTGAAGACTTTGGACAAACAGGAGGGCCAAATGCCGACTTCACGTCACACTTTTGGTAAGCACACTCTAAGGAGCAACATTAGAAAATATCGACAGCTAGCCTTTGAAATAAAACCTCTAGCTCCAAGGCGCCAGCAACGAAGGCCAATTAAAACCTCACAAGAGTCACGGCGGCCGAAGAAGACTGACCACAATTCAGAAATTTGGCATCAGAATGACACCTGTCTCATTTTGATTCAGGGCTTCGGCGGAAGCAGCGGGTGAAGCACAAACATAGTGTATTGAGTTCGAGGTTCTTCGCCCGAATGGGGCCAAAGACTTCTAATAAGGCTAAGAGTCAAGC
>JBGSQJ010000313.1:0-4291 GCA_041738165.1 Bdellovibrionales bacterium | reverse complement strand
GGCCCAAAACTCAATGAATACAATGCTCAAAACTACTATCGACTCATGACTGGAATGTTGATCAAAGAAACGCTTGAGCAAATGGGAGCGGACCCCATACAAGCCAGACGGTTTTTCGATCAAGCCATAGAAAAGGGGATTGATTTTGAATCCACGCCGCTCTCAGAAATGGGCCGATTACCTGACGTGCTTGCTGACTTGTACCGCAACTTCGAACGCCCCTCAGCACGGTTGGCACTTCTTCCTTACATCATGTTGCCAGTAGCTGTGGCTTACGATCAGTCGCATTTGCAGCATTTTTACACCGGCACGATTCAAAGTCGAAATATGGTGAGCTGCACAGATCTGGCTAACCAAAACCCGATTTCTTCGGTTCAACCATTTGTGGATGGTATCAAGAGCCAAATAAATTCAGTTGAAAAAGATTTCCTAGAAGCCAAAAGTTCTGTGTCAAGATCGCAAAATGAGGTGAGCCGAATTGACCGAAAGATCAAAAATCTTTTGGACAGCGAGGCCGGATTTGACGGTTGTTTGCAAAACATCGAAAACAAAGTTGTCGGAGACGCCACAGCCACCTTGACGCCAGAGTGTTTGGTCCGCGCCCAAGAAGTGATTGATCAGTCAGGAAACAAAGAAATTTGGGCCAAGTTTTCAACCGAACACCTAAACCAAAGCGTAAGCGATTTTGTTAATTTTCATTTAGCGCAAAAACATATTGAAGAGATTGAACGAAAGATCCAGATTCAGTCGGACGCGGCCGAGAAAAATGCGAGTTTAATAGACGCAGGTTCCAAATCAGAAAATTTAGATGAGATCCAGGCTCAGTTGGGCCGAGCGAAAAAACAATATGAGGATGAAATCTCTCGGCTAGAGTCTGAACTCAGCAAAATAGACGAAGAACTCATTCACCTCAAAACGATCAACTATGAACTTGATATTGGCAATTATGCTAAAACGCATTCTGCGGAAGCTGAACAGCAAGCCATTGCGCAAGCAGCCGAGCGCTTGGCTCGAATCGACACTCTTCAAAAACAAAGTGAAGAAATGTTCAGTCGGATGGGAGAAGTGAAGCAAGGCCTTGAGACCTTGGTTACCCAAGAGAAATTTCTTGAAAAAGAGCAGGCCAAAAAAGCGGCCGATCAATCACAAAGTCCAGCAGCTACGGTTGAGATCGCCGATTTAGGTGCGTTAAAGGCGCAGCTGGCTCAGGCCCAAGCAGACTATGTGGCGGCCAGTGACCGATATCAGTTTTCCCAATATATATTGTCACTGCTTTCAAGGCACTCTTCGCTAACAAAGGCATCTGTTGAAGACGAGCAAAAAAATCTTAAGCTTGAAACAGAAGCTCTTGTAAAATTTGAGACTCAACTCTCATTGATTTCGGCCGAAATTAAGTCAAAACAAGAGGCCCTTAAGAGTGAGCTTGCCGGTTTTGAGGTCGTCTTGAGCGCCTATAGCCAAGCGGGTCTTGGTTGGTTGCTTGAATCGAGTTGTGATTCAAGGGTCGCCAGCGGAAATGGCGCTGTCGGTGTTTTCTTGAACCGCGAGAGCGAAGGCGCACCTCAAAATATTGAAAGTGGCATCGCCGCCTCAGGTGGACGATGGGGTCTCTTTCAAATGGACTATGACCAGCATCAAAATCTTTTTAAGCGCGGCGATGTTGTGAACTTGCCGGTTTATGTAAAAGCTGGAATTTCTGAAATGATTGGTCACTACGATCAACTGGTCTCGCAGCTTTATGGTGCGTCTAGTGCTGAGTGCGAAGGTCTCTCGCGCGCCAATATGTCAGAGACCACTTTCGAATTGATGAAGCGAACATTTGTGCGGTTCCGAACTGGTTCAACTCAAGATGGACAGGTGGCTCAATGTGCAAATGTTAAAGAACTTGAAGGGTCTTTTGACTATTTGAGCTTTGGTGAAACCTTAAATGAGATGCTTAAGTTTAGCGGCACAGTTTTAGACCTCGCCCTGCCTCGGCATGAAACACATGGCGCCAATATGACGTTAGAAAGAGATGCGCTCTCAAGCGTTGCTGCCGAGTTGGCAATTGCAACTGGGAGAATGAGCGATTCAGGGGGCGTTGAAGAGCGGCGAGAGAGATTGGTGAAATCGTTGATCAAAGTTTTGGCCAATGACTACCAGGCCGAATACATGTTTGACCGCTCATCTGCTGTTAAAGATTCAGTGCGTCTAGCGAGTGTCGCACCAGGTGCTGAACTTTATCGTGAAGTGAATCTTGAAGTGGGTAAGACTTATACAGTTAAAACGGTTTCACAAGTCGAGACTTATTCGGGTCCGATTTCAGACCCATCCCACAAGACTGGTCTCGTCTTGAATTACGCAGATCAAGTGGTCATTTTGAACATCGGAAAATCTGGTGAACAAGCGGCTGTAAAAGCCCGCTGGGTCAAAGTGAGCGCCATGGGGCAAGAGGTGTGGATGCCGGCATGGCCACTCACTTATGGTTCTATGGTTGATGGCCAAGGTAATCAAGTGATCAATCTAGCGGATGATTTTTCATGTCCGGTTCGCCGTCTGGTTAAGTCGATCGACAATTTTGAGAGGGGCGACTTTAATGTCACACGCGTATTGCCGGAGATTCAAACCGACGACAGCTGGGGCCGCGGAATCTATCGAATGAGTTGGAAAGGCAATAAATTCGCAAAATTTGCATCCACGAAAAAGACCTATGTGGCCTGTGAGATCTATTCTGTTCCGGGTCTTCGGGCGGCTGGTGACGATATTGACCCGGCCTATTTTGATTACAATGGCGTCGATTACCGAACCGCTTTAGGAATTCGAATTATTGAAGTCAAAGCGATGCGCACAGCTAACGGGACCACGCATTATGTTCCTGTTGAGAGCTACGGCGGTTTTGCTCACACTTGGATCTCGACTCGAAATGCTTCTCAACCGCGCATCTTGCTAGGTCCAAAAATCGTTGGGGATGATTGGAGTCTTTCTGATGTTGAGTAGACTTATCGTGTTCTTGCTGGTCATGGCTGGAATGGTTATGATTTGGCAAGGCCTTTCAAAATCAGCGACTCACACGAGTGAGGTCAAGGCGCTTGAAAAGCGCGTCGGCCAGCTATTGAGCACAGCAATAACCAAAGTCACCGGTTTAACTCGCACACTTAATGATAACTTAGACGCCCAAGTTCCCCCGCCCGCCGTGCATGGATTCGTCGATGAATTGAATCAGGCCGTCAACCTGGCCGACTCCAAGCAGCTCTTGCGTTTGAGTGAGCGATCAGATTTGAATGCCACCGAAGTGGGGCTCTTGGTTCAGGCGATGGCCCTATCGGGTGATTCGCGGGCGTTCGCCAAAGCTCGTATTCGAGCGAAGAATGTTTTGCAAAAAGGCAGCTTTCCTGAAGTTCTTGAAATGGTTCCGAACCTAAGATTTTTTACCGAGCTTCGCAGTGGCCATCTGGGTGGACTTAGTGGGATATGCCGTTTTGACGGATACGAATTTGAACATTTGAGAAATCGATTCAATCGAGAACGTCGGCAATTGGGTGTGGACATTCAACTCGACAAATTTTGTCGAAAAAGAATCTAGAGGGTTTAAGTGGTCAGTCTGGGGTCTTCGGCAGATATTATAGTGGCGATCATGCTGGCCATCAGTCAGCTGCTCGAGCCCGTTCCAGACGCCGTGGTTGCCAAGGTCACAGCTGAAATCGCAAGCCGTGACTCTTGCTCAAAATTTAAAGATGCTGCTTTGAAGTTCAAATCGAACAAATGCGAAAAAATGGACAATCGCTCGAAAGAGTACAAAGAGACTTGTGCCGAACTTGAACAAGCGAAGAATTCTAATGAAGTGATGTGCCACACGGACACCGTCACGCCTAAGGTGATTGGTTACAGGTCAAAACCCTTAAGTCAGTATTTGTCTATGAACAACGGGCAATTGACCCAGGAGCTGCGGCATATTTGCTGGGCCATTCAGGATCGGGCATTTTTAGAGCGTGAGCAGTGGATGAGCGGAATGACTGCCGATCGAGACGATCTCTCTGGAAAAATTTTATTTTTGAAAAACGTTGAACTTCAAGACATGGCTAACGGAATCGTCAAAGAGGCGGCGGACGGCGAACTTGAAATTGCCAAGGCCTATCAGGTGGCTATGGCTCTTTGTCATTGGAAAGTCGACATTTCTAAAGTGGCTGAGAAAGTGGATTTCACATCCGGTCCAAAATTTCTCGCTCAGATTCAGGCTGAAATCCCTTCGGTGGAGCATCTCCCTGAGTTGCCGCAAGCCAATTTTATTCTCGACGATAAGGGGCAGCGCATC
>JBGSQJ010000259.1:0-4060 GCA_041738165.1 Bdellovibrionales bacterium | reverse complement strand
CCCGTTGACGCCTGTGACTGCGAATTCGTAGGTCGTAGACGGTGTGAGACTTGAAATGATTGTTGTAGAAAAGGTCTCGGAAGAGATGGGATCGTTAATGCCCTTTTGGTAGACGTTGTAGGATTCATAAATTGAATCTTGAGTCCACGTCAGCTTGACCGAGGTCGGGCTTAGTACTTCGGCCGACTCAACTCCAGAGAAGCTGCTATCAACACGTCCGCCTTGCACTCCGGTCTCTTTGCAACCGATTGAAAAGATCAACGCCATTGCTGCGCAAAGCAACGTAAAGGGGCGGAATCTGTGTTGGCTGCAAAAACGTACCACTATATCTCCGTTGAATTCTGCCTATTATCTGTCCCTTCTATTTATCGGAATCCGGCGAAGACTATTGAGCCCAAAGTCGCATCTGGATCGAACTGACTCGACTCGGGCCAATCGTCTTGATTTGATCCAGAGTCATTGAGTTACTTCGAGACACCGCCGACAAATGACTTGATTAACAATATGTTCATGTCCATGGAAGGGACCCGGCATGAAATCAAAAAGCAAAAGCGCAAATCGATCCACCGGCAAGATCATAGCTATAGTTGGCGTGATTGCACTTGTCGCCAGCGCTTACTGGTACCAGCGAAAATCGCGGATAGAAAAAGGTCAGGCGGATTTCGCCGAAGTCCAGCAACTGGTGGCTGCTCGTCAACAGGCGGCGATGGCTCGTCCGGTGGCTGCGGCATTTCAGAAAAATGATATTGAGTTCCTTGTTGGATCGATCAATGAGCAAAGACCGGCGAAAGAAATGGAAGAGTTCTTTAACGACGCCATTTTCGCTCTGGATCGGGAGGGCGTGAGTCGTCTTTCTGCCGAAGCCGGCGCTCGTCTTCGCGACCACACTTTGAAGTATTTAAAATTAAAAGCTGCGGATCAAAATCGGGGTCACGCCGCTCGAGCACGCACCTTGGCCATTCGAGTTCTTGGTCGACTTCCGGCACCAGAGGTCGGCTCGCCTCAATACAAAAGCGCAATTGAGTTCACGCGGTCCACCGATCGAGACGCTCACATTCACTTTCCTCTATTGGAATACATAGCCACTTGGAAGCCGTTTCCGCGAGATTTGGAAGCTCACCTGCTCAAGAAGGTCTATTCCGCTAAACTTGACGAATCAATATTTGCCATCAACATTCTGTCGCGCATGACAGATATGGAGGCATCCAAGCGCCTGTCAGAGCGGCTTTCAAAATCTATATCTTCAGTTCCAAAGAACAATCAGCCCTTCGTCGTAAAGCTGTTGTCGACTTCGCCGGCCACTAGAGGCACCGACTTAGGTCCATTGGTTCAGCTAAGTCTACAGAACTTGGGGGATCCAGCATGGGAAGACGTGTATGTCTCGATTTTTGAACAGAATCCGGGGCAAGTTTTGGACCGCCGGTCTCTTTCTAAACTGATGGATAGTTCAAATAATCCTCTATTAAAAAAGCGAATAGGCCGATTGTTAGCTTCGGTACCCCCGAAAGGTAGCAAAGGACAATGATGCGATTTTTGGGCCTTTTATTTTCAGCGATACTCCTTACATTTGGGCCATGGTCCAGTGCTCAGGTATTGGAAGAGGCGACAACGCTTGAGAGCATCTATGAGGCCCGCGCCCGCGCCCTTTTAAATACCATGGTGCGACCCAATGAGTACTCTGTAGTAGTGTCGGCCGAGTTGAATCGAGACAAAAAGAAGCTAGATGCATATAGAGAAGAAGTGGACATGCGCTTTTTGCCAGGCATGCCCTTGCCCGGATCACCCGATATGATGCCGGAAAACAATGTTCTGCATGAAATGAAGGCTTCGGTGGCCGTTAATGTTGTTTTGGTAGACACCATTAGTGCAGACAAAGAAGAGATTATTAAAAAGCTTTTGATCAGCAAACTCAAATTGGATGTAGAGGGCGGCGACTCTATTCTAGTCAGTCGCATGAAGCTTACTGAAGAAGCAGCACCCACTCCTGATCTGCTTCCAGACTTTACATGGCGGACATGGGCTCTGATCATCTTGCTGGCATTGATTGCGTTGGCGGGACTTGTTTTTTGGCGGCATCAGAAAAAGAGCAAAGAGAAAACTCAAGATCAACCTTCACAAGCGCCTTTGGCTTTTCCCTTCGAGCCGCCCAAGAAAAATGGTGAGGACGAAAAGGATAAGGTTGAGGACGGCCCCTCGCGCCGCGAGTTGGAGGCCAAGAAAAATGAAGAAGAACGCCGTCGCGCCGAACTGTTGGTGGCCGAAATTTCTAAAGTTAGCGATCTGATTCTTAGCGTATCCAGCGGCTTCCCCATGTTGGCTTGTCAGGCGTTGAGCCTTCAAATTGCAGAAGGTTTTCAAGAAGACGTTACGTTGCTCTGTGATCACTTAGGCTGGGATGTGGCACGTCGCCTTTATCCTCATATTAATTACGCGACTTGGTCGAAGCTTGGCCAAACATTAAAGGCGCGCGCCAGTGAGCCGACGGATGAACAGCTCTTGCAAAGCCTTGTTCGCACTTATCGCGCGGTGCTTGCCAAGGTTCTGGAAATGGGCGGCGATCGAGACGATGTCAATCCGTTCTCCTTTCTGTTTAAACTTACCGCTTCTGAGCGCGATGAACTATTGGCCGTTGAAACCGAAAGCAATTTGGCGTTGGTTGGCCTGTTTATGTCCTCCGACCAAATGGCTGAGGTGTTACAGGGCATGCCCACGATAAAAGCGTCGCGAATTGTCGCTGAGATGGCGCGCCTTGAAAAGCTCCCGTCGCAGGCTGTTGACGCTGCGGCGAAGTCTTTGTCGTCGCGATTGATGAAGATTCGCAATGAAGGCAATGTTCATGCGCACGGTCCACAGATTGTTGCCGAGCTACTGCGTGGGCTTCCTGCGGATTTGGAAATTGAAGTTATGGACCAGTTGCAAAGTGGTCACGTACATGAAATGGCTAAGTTACGAAAAGTGCGCCTGCAGTTTGCGGATATTGTCCTTCTACCCCGCCAGTTGGTTGCGCCAGCCATCGAGAAGATTGATGCAGAGACTCTGACGCGAGCATTGACCGGTTGTGATTCCCAATTCATTTCTCAAATGGTCGACTTTTTACCAGTAAAAAAGGGCAATATGATATTGGGCGATCTTCAGGCTCAGATACTGCAGGTGTCTAAGCTCGAGATTGGCATGGCCCGCCGTAAAATCGTAACTGCCGTCGACACTCAATTGGTCGAGCGTAAGCTCAATCTTGCGGAATTGCTAAAAGATGGCGAAGGCGCCGCGTCGGCCGCCGAAGAATCATCGGCCGCCTAGAATCTAAAATTTGTATTCCAGTTGTGAGAAGAGAAAGTGCCGATCGTTATAGACAGATCCTGCCGTGTCGCGCTTAAACATCTGCATTCTCCAACCAAAATCGGCGCGCAAGTTTTTTGATAGGCGCTTTTCCCAAGAGACTGTCGCATTGTAAAAGCCCCGGGCCACAGGATCGCCGAATAAAAATCCTTCCTCATTCTCAAAAATCTCAATGGCCGAGGCGATTGTGCTTTCGGTAGAAAGGTTGATCTCCGTGCGGGCTTCCATCGATGATAGTTTCACGGGAGCCGCTAGAGCTACGGCATTGTCGAATTGGGCTGCGCGGTACAAGAAAAGCAAATTCATGCGCGAGAATACGGGAAACGAGTAGCCACTGTGAAAAGCTAGAAACGTCTCGCTGACTAGGGCACTAGCCTCATTCCCATACAATATCCCAAGCTTTGCTTTCGAGCGTCCGTCGGTCCATCCTAGGTTGATTCCAACAGTTGGATGAGAAGCGTTCCCCTCGGTTCTATTCCAGCCGTTACTCAGCGTTGTTTGTACATTAAACGCACCAAATCGAGTCGTTGCGGTCAGTCCATTTTCAAAATGGGGAACCAAATAGGTTTCGCCCATGCTTATCGCCGGCGACGCAAGCATGTCGGACCAACTTGCTGGACTTAGAAACCGGCCGGCGCGAAATGTTGTGCTCTGGCTTTCATAGTTGAAAGTGGCTTCGCGTAAGCCAAAATCACTTCCTGCTGTCTGCGCATAGGGGGAGGTA
>JBGSQJ010000212.1:0-3992 GCA_041738165.1 Bdellovibrionales bacterium | reverse complement strand
AGCTTGTGGGTTCTTCTGATGATGCCGAGACAGTATTGGTTCGTGAGCTCACGAGTCTAGGATACAGAAGAGCGATCGAAGAGAGCTATCGAGATTTGAAGTCGGCTGAAAACCGGTGGATGTGTGTAAATATCATCGGGCGTATACTTTCGGGAATGTTTGAGCGGCATGGCCGCACTGAACGCACTCTTGAGATGTTTGTAGACACCATGGAGCTTCGCGATCCCGTCGATGATCCACACGCGAAAGACGAAGTTCAGATGATGACTTTGCACGCGTGCAAGGGGTTAGAATTTCCACTGGTTTTTTTGATTGGCCTCGAAGAAGACCTGCTCCCGCATGCGAAGCTTGGCCAAAACGTAGATGAAGAGCGGCGACTCTTTTATGTCGGTGTAACAAGGGCGAAAAAGCATCTGCTTTTGAGCCGATGCCGGCAGAGAAAACGATATGGGCAAAGCCGCCCGGTCGCTCCCTCTCGATTTTTAATGGAGCTAGATTCTTCTTTGTATGTGCAAAGAGAAGGCGGTAGACCACTCGAACCTGGCGAGAGAAAGACGATGGTCTCGGACCTCTTAAAGCAGTTAGAAAAAAAGATCGCCGAACGGGACGCTACCTAAGGGTGCGCTTGGTGTCAGAGCTTACCTTAGGTCAAGTCCAGACCCTTTGATCTTGTCATAGCCAAGTAAATTCGATCGAATAGAGACATATGAATACCGCTTTTGATTTTATGACGGCGAGCCCGACCATGCTGCCGTCTTCTTCGACTTTAAGTGATGGAGCTCAGTTGCTGGTTGAGCAGGGTATTTCATCTATTCCGGTGATCGACAATATGGGTACACCAATGGGATTTCTTTCGGAGTTCTCTCTCATTCGGTGCTATTTGAAGCTTCATCAAAGCAAAGAGAAGAACAAGGATCAAATTTATCATTTTAGAGAGCTTCTTGAGCCGATGGCTCTCGTGCCGGCCGAAGCCACCTTGCAAGAGGCTATCCGCATTTTGTTTTCGAGTCCGTTTCATCGCGCGCTAGTTGAAGGCGCAAATGGCAAGATCGTGGGGATCATTTGCCCCAAAGACATTTTGAAGGTTCTCACCAATGATCGGCATTCCATCTCTAAATTTGAGTCAGAGCTTGTTGCCACGAAAAAAGATCTTCGCAATGTCGCTGGAAAACTCAAAGATGCTGAAGAGATCTTGTCTCGATACCACGCTTATCTAGAAAATGCCCCATTTCACATTCATTCTGTCAACGAAGAGGGCAAAGTGGTATTTGCAAACAGGAGTTTGCGAAAGGCCTTGGACTACGACTCTAACGAAATTATCGGAATGAACCTAGACGAGCTCTATAGCCCCGATCACGCCGAAGATGCGAAAAAAGGATTAGAAAAAATCAGAAAAAATGGCGGCCACGAACCCGTTATAACTTCGATGCTTTGCAAGAATGGCGATGAGTATCGAGTGGAAGCCATTACGAGCGCGGTCAATGGCCCAGATGGAAAATTCATAGCCACAATCACCATGAGTCGGCGCCTAGCTGCCGACAACATGCTGCGCGCCTTAAATGGCGTTTTGGACACTAAGAAGAACGCCGCATTCGGGTAGTTCAAGTTAGCCCAACTCTCAAATTATTTTCGCCGCGAGCAACTCATGCCAAAGGTGGAGTCTTCTTTAGCCTTTGCTGGATCGCTTGGATATAAAAAGATGATTCCCATTTTATCGTCGGTCGCGAGGCGATAAACATCATTGCTGTGATAATACGACATAATGGAATCAGTGGCCTCTTGGGCGTGGTCGAGCCCAATACAATGGCCAATTTCGTGCGTGAGCACGCTAATGAATCTTTTGGCGCTCTCATACTCGCTATTCGCAATCGAAATTTCGCATTTGACCATTCGGTCGCCATCAAACTCAAAATCGGCTTGCCCACCGTTCACTCCTCCCGTGCCCCGATTATAAATCACGATTGAGCGGGTGGCAGCTCTTGCGGTCGTGTAATCAGGATCAGTGATTTCGACTAAATTGAGATAAGAGGCCTGTATCGAATTGTAGTCGGTCATTATTGATGCGATCGCCTGTGCCACGGTGATTGTTTCGGTGCCGCTGAGTGAATCACTACTGGGCAGATCATTGCTCAATGTCTTGTCGCCATCTGAATAAGAGATAAAGAGTTTAGAGTCAGCCGCAACGTCTCGGCTCAGATTCCAAGGCTCATGGTCATCGAAGGTGCGAAAGCCTAAACAAAATAGCAGGACGAATGAGACCCAAAATACCTTTTTCAATCGCAACCCCTCTTAGAATTGAATAGAAAGTCCCACTAAACCTTCACCACGCGCCACCGCAGATGAATTCACGATCGCATAGAGCTCAGCGCGAATTCCCACCAGCCAAAACATATTTTTATCGATTCCAATCCCGCCAATAACAGCGGGCTCTGATGCACCTGAAAATCCAGCAATGCCAACGCCCAGTTCGGCATAATAAATGTTTTCAAAGAAAAAGCGTTTGTCGACTCCGAGCATAGAGGCCGTTAATTTACCGAGTTCCCAATCTTTCCAACCCACCCGAACTGAGTTACCCGGATGATAGTTGGCCCCGAAGCCAAAAAAACCATGAAATCCCGTAGGGGCTTCGGCCCAAGCCTCGCACATTGAGATCAACGCCAAAAACATGAGTGCTGCAAAAGCTCTTTTCATATTCCAATGCCCACTGAAAAAGAGACAAAATCTTGAAATGTCAGACTCGTCAAATGAGTCAAAGGATCTCGAATGCCGTAGATGCCTTCCATATTCATGTAGACGGGGCCTGCAAAATTCCATTTCACTTTGAACGCGAACCCGGCAGACGCGCTTGTGTTGGTGTCTTCTGAACTCGAACCCTCGTCCTGAAACCCGTCGAGGGTGTAAACAGCGCCCATTCCCGCTCCTGCAGTGATAGGTCCCCAAAAAAGATCGCCAACCTTGAAAATCTTCATAACTGCTAAGCTATATGCAGAATGATAGTAGTAGGCATTTCGCACGCCCGTCGATGTGCCCGAGACAATCCATTCGCTGGTTCCAACTGCGCCCGCCAAGCCCGGGACGACGCGGCCGCTTGTGGCTGAGTTGACCCCAACTCCAAGATCAACGGTGGCAAATGCGGATCGACCTATAAGCAACATTGAGAGGGCGGAAAGTAGAAAGAGATTGAGAATGCGGCACATTTTAGACAAGCGTTGTCGGTCGCAACATTCGAGTCAAATTGAATTCGGGTTCGCTGACGCGATTGTTGCTATAGGCCCCAATGTGGAGTTCTGCAAATAAGCCTTCCCTGGCTGTTGGCGCCAGGCGACATGATTTTTCTAAGATTGCGATAGATGGTAGGTCTCTCAATTAAAGGGGACTTATGAAATCAACAATATTGCTATTACTTTTTGTAGCCAGCACAGCGTGGGCGGCCAGGCAGCCCTTGCCATCGACCTTTGAGCTTATGTGTATAACGGACCCAATGACCACGAGCTACATTGCTAAAGTGGAAGGTGATAAAGTAGTCGTCCAGATGTTTAACGCCAATGGCGTCAAATACATGCCGATTCATGAGGGGCTTGTTACCTCAAGCGATTTTGATTTTTTAAAAAACAAGTCAGGTTTGCTGACGCAGCTGAGTGACAATGAATCGTTTTCGTTTTCGCTGTCTGACTGCTTTTACTATTCAGGTAAAATGATGAGCTGCTCCAACGGTTCGACTAAGACGATCAATGGCAAAGAGTTTCAGGGCCTGCACTTTTTTACGTCCACCGGCACGTCGAATTCTTTTGGTTACACCTTTACCAAAACACGAGTGGTGCTCTCGATTTATGTGAAGGGTGAGGTGGTTATGGACATTCCGATGCACTACGCAGATGAAGATTGCGTGATTTCGGGATTATCCAAACAGGGGGCGATATGACAGACCTTCAAAAAGCCGAAGAGCAGCTCTTTGATCTCACTAAAAAAGTGATGCAGCTGCGCCGTGACCA
>JBGSQJ010000205.1:0-2264 GCA_041738165.1 Bdellovibrionales bacterium | reverse complement strand
CTAGAAGGTTTTGGAAACGACCGCAAGATGGCTGAATTCTGGTTAGATTCTGGGCGCTGGGATACAGGTTAGCTGTTCCCCAAAGCCGGCCAACCTTGGCTAGAAGTTCTGACTCTCGCTCTATGTTTTATATGTGCTCACAGAGGCCTTCCATTCTCGAATTTCTTCTGAAAAAAAGAAAGCTATAGGCATTTTTTGCTTAGCTTCGAATAACAAAATGTTCGTCTCAAGTCGTGTGCATGACTATAGCGAATGGCACATCGATTGCTGGCTTGGTAATGTAAAATCACCAAGGAATTAAAAATTGAAGAAATTTGCATTGTCTCTAATTGCGGTTTTGGCTTTATGGCAAGTGTCGGCCTCGGCCAAACCTGTGTTGATCCTATACAATCTATCTGATGATTCCCAAATAACCGATCGGATTCGGCTCGAGTTCGACCAATTTTTAAGAGAATTTGACCTAGACATCAAAGTCTTATCCTTAGAAAAGACGGCGCTCGGCAATGAATGGCTTACCAGCCAAGGCCTTTCTGAGGGAGATGAGATAGTTGGGGTCGTCATTCAGAATCATGGAGAGTCTACGTATATTCAGTATGGAATGGGTGAAATCGATGGCTCTGAATTGGCAAAAAAAATTGTTTCTGGCTTGCCGGTAGGACGTCTTGGCGCAGAAGTCGTAGTTGAACTCTTCTCTTGCTATTCGGCAGGTTCATGCTGGATTGGACAAAATTTACAGGACAAAGTATTTGAAGATTTAATCTCTGCGTGGTCGAGTCATGTGGATGGAATTTCTGTCGTTGCCTTCAGGCAAGGGACGAGTCTTTCTGTCCATTCCAACGGATATTGGGATACGGAGATTGAAAACAAAAGCGCTCGTTTAGAATCGGATCCTAGTTTTGCGTTCGATATGAAAGCCCTGAAGTCAATTTCTGGACTGACTCGTCGGCTCTTTCACAATCCTGAACGCTTAGAAAGAGCTCTCGCAAATCCGATGGTCAGATTTTTTAGTTGGAATGGACTTCTGCTTGATGGATTTTACAAAGCTGTTGTGTCGATGGTGGCTTTGGGCACATTGACATCTGAGGTCGCCGATTTGGGCCTGTCTGCGGGCTTCGCGAGTGCCGTAGCTCTTCACTTCTGGGCTTCAAAAAATGAGCTTCTCTTTCGCCCTTATGTGCGTATGAGATATTGGGATAAAAGTGGTACGGGGGTTGTGCAGGGATCGGTGCGAGAGATTCTAAGTCAAAGGTTAGCGAAATATAAATCCTGTGCAGATAGACTGACCAAAAATTAAAGAGTGCCTATCATGTCTTAGAGGAGTCACTCGCGCGGGGAGAGGGCGCGCGAGTCGCTCACGATACAAAACTCAAATCAATTCTTAAGACGCGCCTTTAGATCTTCAATAAACTGGTCGACACTTGCCAGGCTGCCTTTTTTGACACCAGCAACAAAGTCTTTGCCGATCTTGGTTTTCGTCACTCCTTCGATCTCTTTGCCGCCGCCACCAAACAACATGATCAAATCGTCAGAGGCCGGATCAAAAACCTGAAACATGACATCAGCCGAATGATTGATTTTGGTCACGAGCGGAATGGTCTGTGAAGTCTTGGCTTGAACATAGGCAACCGCCACAGCGTCCACACCCAGATCTTTAGCCATTTTTGCAAATTCCTTTTTTCCGCGCAGTCCTGCGACATGAACATACTGCGGAATTCCATCGCGTTCAAAACGTCCCACACCTTGCTGCAGGGGTAAGTAGCCAATCTTCACCGACTTGTTAAAGTACGCTTTCACTGACGGAGCCGCTTTAATTTCGTTCGCTGTCTTGGCCTGCCATCCGACGCGCTTGAGGCTCGACGCCAAATGATCGTAGATCGCTCTGGACTCGGGAGTTTCGTTTTCGGCGTACTCATTTTTCTGACCCGCCATGAGGCCGGGCCCCACACTTTCCTCTTTGCCAGCCAAAGCGCTCATCAGATGTTCGGAAGTATCAAGGGGAGCATCATAGCTGAACCCAACGATTGCAATCTTTCTGATTTTTTGAACTTTCTCTTTGTCGAATCTTCCGCCCAAGCTCGCGCACTGGGCAATGAATAAGAGCAAGCCCAGTATAGGGATAAGTTTCGACCTGAGACCCGGATTTAGTACCACTTGAAGTGTGAGTCTTCCTGCGTAAAACTCAACTAAAGGAGTGGGAAGATGAAGAGCAAAAGGTTCAAGGAAGAACAGATCATAAAGGTTCTTAAACAAGCTGAAGGTGGGGT
>JBGSQJ010000204.1:0-17042 GCA_041738165.1 Bdellovibrionales bacterium | reverse complement strand
CAAAAATTCCATCACTCGTTGGCCCAAAAAGGTCCTTTTGGACTTTTGTTTTCGGTTTGCCTTTGGCCCCTTCGCTGAACCGCGAACAGACTTAAAAAATCGCTCAACGAGTTCGACCACTTTGCCGTGATCCACGTTGCCCGCCACGCTGACCACCATATTAGCAGGCACATAGTTTTTTTTGTAATGGCTTCGAATATCCTGGCGGCGAAGCGCACCCAAAGACGCTTCCGTTCCCAAAATGGGGTTGGCCAGTTCATGGCCCTTGTAAGTGAGCGAAAGGTAAGAATCGACAATATACTCTTCGAGATTCTCACGCGACATTTGAAGTTCTTGTAGAATCACACTTCGTTCGGTGTCTGTGTCTTTGACACTCAATTCAGCTGAGGTCACTAGATCCAAGACCACGTCGAGAGCTACGTTCAAATGTTCATTCAAAGCCGTTGCATGAAAAACCGTATACTCTTTGGAAGTGTACGCATTGAGATCCCCACCAACCGCGTCAAGTGACTTAGCAATCTCGTAGCCGCTTCTCTTTTTGGTGCCCCGAAAAACCAGGTGCTCCAAAAAATGCGTCATTCCTGCAAGTAGCGCGGGTTCATTGCGAGAACCGGTACGCACAAATACACCCACACTAACGGCCCTTGAATAAGGGTGAGACTCTGTCACCACCCTTAAGCCGTTAGCTAAAACTGTTTTATTATATTGAACCGCGAGAGGCGAAGACTTCACAAAGTCTTAGGCCTGAGGACGCTCTAACAACACTTTTCGCGAAAGCTTAATTCTTCCAGAACGATCCACATCAAGAACTTTGACCTCAACCGAGTCGCCCTCATTGAGCACATCGGTCACGTTGCGAATTCTTTCGTGCGCAATTTCTGAAATGTGCAAAAGCCCGCTGGTATTTGGCAAAACTTCAACAAAGGCACCAAAGTCCATGATCTTCACAACTTTACCGACGTAGGTTTTGCCCACTTCGGCTTCAGCGCAAATTCCATTGATGATTTCAATAGCGCGCTTCGCTGCTAACGGATCAACGCTCGCGATATGGATCGTGCCATCGTCTTCGATGTCAATCTTCACACCGGTCTCTTCGATAATTCCCTTGATGACTTTTCCGCCCGATCCAATCACTTCTCGCACTTTGTCAGGCTTAATTTTGATGGTCTCAATTCGAGGTGCAAATTGAGAGATCTCGCCTCTTGGTTGAGACATGACCTTTTCCATTTCATTCAAAATGTGATTTCGGCCATCATAGGCCTGCTTAAGAGCCTGCTCCATAATGTCAAAACTGATGCTGTCAATTTTGATGTCCATTTGAAGCGACGTCACGCCTTTGCGAGTGCCCGCCACTTTGAAATCCATGTCACCCAGATGATCTTCATCACCCAAGATATCAGAAAGTACAGCGACCCGGTCGCCTTCTTTGATAAGACCCATCGCGATTCCGGCCACATTGCCCTTAATGGGAACTCCGGCATCCAATAAAGCCAATGTCCCCGAACAAACCGTGCCCATGCTCGATGAGCCGTTAGACTCAAGAACTTCAGAAACGATTCGAATCGTGTATGGGAATTTCTCAAAATCAGGAAGAATGGCTTTCACCGCTCGCTCGGCTAAAAATCCATGCCCGACCTCACGCCGGCTTTGCACACCAATGCGGCCCGTCTCGCCCACTGAGAAAGGCGGAAAATTGTAGTGAAGCATAAATCTTTTTTTGGTTAAACCCGCCAAATCATCGATCATCTGTTCATCATCACCTGTGCCCAGTGTCACCGTGCCAAGCACTTGCGTCTCGCCGCGAGTGAATAGACCCGAACCATGAGCGCGCGGAAGTAGCCCCACCTCACACCAGATTTGACGAACATCTGTCGTGGATCGACCATCAATTCGCGACTTGGTCGACAAAACCATTTCACGACTCAGCTCATATTTTAAATTTTCAACGATCGTGCCCAGCTCTTTACCGCGCTTTTCTATAAGCTTGGCGTCTGAGAGAGTCGCTACGAATTTTTCTGAAGCTTGTTTTTTAGCCGCATCATAAGCTTCATAACGCTTCATCTTGTCGCGGTTCTTCATTGCCGAATCGATCATGGGCTTTAAAAATTCTCGCACGGGATTTTCAAAATCGGCGTCGATTTTATCTACTTCGAATTGACGCTTCTCTGGGCTACCCACTTTTTTACGCAGCTCATCTTGCATCTCGAAAACTGGCATCATGGATTTGTGCGCAAATTTCAGCGCATCTAAGACATCGGCTTCCGTGATAAACTTTGTTTCGCCTTCGACCATCAAAAGGCCATTTCGAGTGCCGGCGACTGTGATGTTCAAATCGGAGCGCTCAAGATCGGCATTTGAGGGATTCGCTTTGAATTCCCCATTAATGCGGGCGACCTGAACAGACGCGGTCGGACCATTGAACGGAATGTCGCTCACGTGCAAGGCGGCCGATGCACCAAGGCCAGCTAGAATATCAATGGGAAATGTTCCATCATAGCTCAAGGTCGTCGCCACGATTTGAGTCTCATAGCGGTAGCCTTCGGGGAAGCAGGGGCGAATCGGACGATCAATCAAGCGCGCCGTAAGTGTGGCATTGGTCGTGGGTCTACCTTCGCGCTTAAAATATCCACCTGGTATCTTGCCCGTGGCGTAAAACTTCTCTTGATACTCAACGGTGAGGGGAAAAAAATCGAGAGTTGATTTTTTTCGGCTCGATACGGCGGTCACCAAAACCATGTTGTTGCCAGACGACACAACAACAGAACCATCGGCTTGTTTTGCCATACGGCCTGTTTCAATTGTAACTTCACCTTCGCCAAATCGGCCCGTAACTGTAATTTTATTCATGACGCTTCTTTCTCTGGAATTACTTTTATTTTCTTAAGCCCAATTCTTGAATCAATTTGAGGTACCGACTGGATTCGGATTTCTTCAAATAAGCCAAAAGTTTTCGCCGACGATTCACCATATGAACCAGGCCGCGCTGTGAGTGAGTGTCTTTTTTGTGTTCTTTGAAGTGCCTGGTCAGGTCTTCAATTCGGCCGGTCAACAAGGCCACTTGCACTTCGCAAGACCCGGTATCGAGATCTTTGGTTTTATACTTCTTTATGATCGCTTCTTTTTCTGTCTTTGCTAATGCCATTTCGGAATACTCCTTAAAATAAATGGACCCTCGGGGCGTTTGGCGTTCGCAACCTTTGAGTCGTTTAAAGCTTTAACTACTAATAACAAGGGGCTTCATTGGTCAAGCAATCGTTCGAAAAACCCTTCGGATTTTAAGGCCTTGGTTCGCCTCGGCGGCTAAAATGGCGAGCAAATTGGCTTGCATCGATAAGACCTTTATCAGCACGGGCTGCCCAGTCTCGTGGGCCTGTTTTTGCTCAAAAACCAAGCGATTGGCTATATCCCGTGGAATTTGACCATTGAGCACCAAACGTTCCTCTTTTGGTCCACCTGCCATTACGGTTTTAAGCCTCGGCAGAGCCTGATTCATCGGGCAATAGGCCTCATGGGCCATCCAATCAGACCCGGCCTTATTCTCCAATTCAGTCAAGGTCACTGCGTTTTCGAGGCGCCAATCCCCCACCTTTGTGCGGCGAAGCTCTTCCATATGAGCACCCACTGCCAATACTTTGCCAAGCTGATCAACCCAAGTGCGAATAAAGCTGCCCTTCGAGCAGCTCAATGCGACTTTGACCTGATTAGGAGAGGTGATCTGAACTTCTAAAACTTTAAAGTTCATTTTTTTTCTCGGGGGCTCCGTCAACTCTTCGCCTCGGCGCGCTTTTTCGTAGAGCTTTTCACCATCTACTTTTTTTGCCGAAAACATAGGGATGGGCCAATTGAACTCACCTTGAAGCGACTTTGCGGCCTTGGTGATCACGTCTTCCGAAAGATCGATGACTTGTTCACATAAAATTTTACCAGTTCGATCTAAAGTGTCGGTTGTCACACCCAAGCGCAAATCCGCCACATAGGCTTTGTCTTCGGCCGTCAAATAATCTGACAACTTCGTCGCTTCACCAAGCACCAATACCATGAGCCCCGACGCCAACGGATCTAGAGTTCCCGTGTGCCCAATGTCCTTTTGGCCAAGGCATTTGCGAGCCCGAGCCACCACATCATGGCTCGTGCAACCGCTTGGTTTGTCGATCAGAAGCAGACCATGTTCCACTATTCGTCCTCAAACTTTGAACCCACTCGGTTCAGCGAGCCCAAAAGGGCGTCAATCTCGTCTAGTTGCTTGGCGATTCCATACTCAAATTTCAATACAGGGCAAAATTTAGTCGCCAAATTCGCCGCGACTTCCCTTTGAAAGCGCGAACGCTCAAGATCTAGCCGACCCTGCGTCTCCGTACAGGCTTTCTCGTCTCCAACGAGCCTAAAATACACTTTTGCATTTTTAAGATTGGGGTGAACTTCAACCGCCGTGATCGACACCAAACTCGGCAATGAGGCGCCAAAGGCTTGCACCAAATACGCGTTTAAAACCTGAAAGAGCTCACGCTCGACGCGCATGAGGCGTTTTGATCGAGCCTCCATCTTGGCTACAACTCTCGCGCCTGTTCTTCTTTAACATACGCCTCGATCACATCGCCGACCTTAATGTCATTGAAATTTTCAATGCCAATACCGCATTCAAACCCAGCGGCGACTTCTTTTACATCGTCCTTAAAGCGTCTCAAGCTGCCCACTTTGCCCTCGTATACGATGGTCCCGTCGCGCACCAGTCGCAGCAAATGATTGCGTGAAATTTTGCCCTCTGATACGTGGCATCCCGCGATCATACCCATTTTCGGCACGGTAAAAGTCTCGCGCACTTGCGCTGATCCCATTGATTTTTCAACCACTTCAGGAGTGAGGAGTCCAGAGAGAGCTTTTTTGAGGTCATCGATCAATTCGTAAATAATGGAGTACGATTTAATCTCTATGGCTTTTTCTTTGGCCATACGGCTCGCGCCCGAATCGGGCCTGACGTTGAAACCGACAATGACTCCATTTGAAGTTGATGCCAATAGCACATCACTTTCAGTGACGCCGCCGACAGCTGAGTGTATCAACTTCACTTTGACTTCTGCAGAGCCAAGTTTATCAAGCATGCCTTTGACGGCCTCAAGGCTACCTGCCACATCGGCCTTCAGCACAAGCGCCAACTCTTTTACGTCACCTGATTTAACCCGGGCAAAAAGCTGCTCGAGGGTCATTTTGCTAGAAGGAACTTCTTCTGCGATGAGTTCGCTCTTTCGGCGCTCAGCCAATTCTCTGGCCGCTGATTCATCCTTCGCTACGTCAATGCGGTCGCCAGCCATTGGGGGCTCGGGGAGCCCGAGCACCTCAACTGGCATTCCAGGACCAGCTTCTTTGACAACCTGGCCACGATCATTTTGCATCGAGCGCACCCGCCCGACCACAAGACCCGCCACAATGACTTGTCCGATTTTAACGGTTCCATCACGCACCAAAATCGTAGCGACGCAACCACGGCCTCTTTCAACCCGGCTTTCAATCACGATTCCAGTGCCCGAACGGCCTGGGTTGGCCGTGAGCTCTTGCATCTCAGAGACCAATACAATTTGTTCAAGTAACTCTTTAATACCATCGCCTTTAAGAGCTGAAACAGGGCAGAAAATTGTAGTTCCACCCCACTCCTCAGGCACCAATTCGAACTCCGTCATTTGCTGCTTGATGCGCTCGACATTGGCGCCCGGCTTATCCATCTTGTTGATGGCAACAATGATCGGAACACCAGCGGCCTTCGCATGGTTGATGGCTTCAGCAGTTTGCGGCATGACTCCATCATCTGCAGCCACAACGATGATCACGATGTCGGTCACGTTAGCTCCACGAGCACGCATAGCCGTGAAGGCTTCGTGGCCGGGAGTGTCGATAAAGGTAACTGCATGACCATCAGGAAGTTGAACGGAGTACGCTCCAATGTGCTGAGTGATTCCGCCGGCTTCACCTGACGCCACTTTTGCTTTTCGAATGCTATCTAAAAGAGATGTTTTACCATGATCCACGTGACCCATAACGGTCACAACCGGAGACCGTGTGATCGGCGTGGCTTTTAGATCTCCGAATGCGGCTTGGTCGATCAACTCGGTTTCAGATCTTTGAACGTTTTGCGTCTCAAAGCCAAATTCGGGAGCGATCAATGCGACCGTGTCAAAATCCAAAACGGTCTGCATAGAAGCTTGAACACCCTCTTGCATCAATTTTTTCATCAGAGCGGGAGCCTTTAACCCCATCTCGGCAGCCAGGTTAGAAAGTGTGATCGTGCCGTGAATTTTAATCACGCGCTTATGGGCTGCGGGTGTCGTGAGCTGAGTCTTTTTCGATTCTCGAGCCACGGCCACCTTCTTCTTTTTAGGCTGAAAGATGACCTCTCGTTTTCGAAACTCAGTGGCGGTAAATGTTTGCTGCACCTCTTCGCGCGCGCCAGTTGTGGCCTTTTTCTTGGCTCGCTCTTCTTTGAGTTTGCGCTCAGCAAAATCATCGTCAATGGGCGGAGGTGGAGGCATAAGCGTAGGATCATCGGCATAAAAACCGGGCCGAATATTGCGCGGAGCCGATCTAGGTACCCGCGGCGAGCCGGGGGCGGCGCCAGAAGTATTTTGAGCGGGAGCTTGGCTAACTCGGCGTAGATCCATGCGCCCCACAATGTTTTGTCTGCGAGGAGCGGCAGCGGTGCCTGCTGGATCGGCTGACACTGTTGTCGCTTGAGACCCATCGGTCTCAGCACCTTCGACAAGGGGTTGGGGTTCGATGCCTTGCTCTCTCGCCAGTAGTTCAGCTTCAACTTGTGCTGCTTTTTCTGCCGCCCTCGCCTCTAGCTCGCCCGCTTTTCGGCGAATAACTGACGCTTGGGGGGCACGAACGCGCGCGGCCTTGGGCTTGGCGGCCGGTGTGGCCGCCGCCTCTTTAGGCGCCTCGACTTCAGTGACAGTGGCAGTGGCAGCACCCGAAGCTTTTGTGACTTTGGCCACCACACTCTTTTTAGCTTTAGGCTTCACTGCCGCTTTGGGCTTCGCTTCGGCCGTGGTCGCTGCTTTTTTACGAACCGCTTTTTTCTTAGGCTTGTCTTGTTCAGCTTGCACTTCGGCACTAGCGATTCGATCTCGAATCTCTTGCATCAAGTCCTCATCCAGAGTGGCCATGTGGCTGCGCACAGGCAATTTCCACTCGCGGATTTTGTCCATCAAGACCAGGGTCTCAACGCCAATCTCTTTTGCGAATTCAAAGACTTTTAGCTGCTGACTCACTCATTCTCCTTCTTTGCCAGCTGAGCCATCTCTTCACGCAATCGCTCGTCGGCTAAACTCTTAGCCCCTTGCGATGCCTGAACGACTTTCCCAGCACCCTCTGCACCTTTGCCAGATACAACTGGCAATTCTTTACCTTCTGCTTTGTATTGCTCAACCAGGGCTTGAGCCTCATCAACCAACTTCTGAGCTTTTTCTTCAGCATCGTACCCTGGAATCACGGCCACATCTTCGACGTCCGCAATGGCTAACGCTTGAACAGATGAAAAGCCCGATTGATAGATGTTTTGCGCCATGGTTTCGTTCATGCCCGGAAGCAACAAGAGATTGGCAATGGCCTGAGCGGTTTTGGTTGCCATATTGGATTCCGACATAATGTCTAAACGAAAACCTGTAAGCTTCGCGGCCAAACGAACGTTTTGACCTTTTTTACCAATTGCTAAACTCAATTGGGTATCGGGAACAATCACTTCCATCTCACGGTTCACTTCATCCAAAAACACCTTCGAAATCTCAGCTGGCGCCAAGGCGTTACAAACGAATCTGGCAAAGTCTTCGTCATAATTGACGATATCAATTTTTTCTCCGCGCAGCTCCTGCACGATGTTTTGCACGCGGCTGCCCTTCATTCCCACACAGGCTCCAACTGGATCCACAGAAGGGTCTTTCGAACGAACGGCAATTTTAGCACGCTGACCCGGCTCACGAGCGGCGGTCACGATCTCTACGATCCCATCGTAAATTTCAGGAACTTCAACTTCAAATAGCTTCATCAAGTAGCGTTCATCGGCTCTTGACATAATAATCTGAGGGCCTCTAGTGCTCGCTCTCACATCGGCGATGTAACCTTGAATGCGGTCCCCTGGTTTATAAACTTCACCTGGAATTTGCTCTCGTGGCGGAATATAGGCTTCAGTTCGACCCATATCCACGACTATGGCGCCGCGCTCAACTCGGCGGGCGATTCCTGAAGCAATTTCACCTTTTCGTTGTTCAAATTCAGCGAAAATAATATCGCGCTCAGCTTCGCGAACCTTCTGCATAATGATTTGCTTTGCTGTTTGCGCCGCAATTCGGCCCAAATCACCAGTTTCCATTTTGCGACCAATCGAATCGTTGAGCTGTGCCTCTGGGTCTAACTCCAAGGCTTCGGTCAGTTTGATTTCCACTTCTTCATCAATAAAATCTTCGTCATTCACGACCTCTTTGAATTCATAGAGTTCGACTTCGCCCACTTCTTCGTTGTAGCGAGCTTCAATTTCACGGTAAGTCCCGTATTTTTTTCGAGCCGCAAGTTCCATGCCCTGTTCAACCGCTTCTACAACGACAGATCGCTCAATGCCCTTGTCTTTACCAAGCTGTTCAATCAATCGGCTCAAATCTGAAAACATATTTTCTGACATCGACTCTACCTCTTTTTAGTCTTTTTAACCGGCTCATTATTTTTTGCGAACGGGTTCTCGGGAACAATTCGGGCCTGAATCACATCGACAAAAGGCACGCTCCATTCACCGTTTACATTCTTCAAATTAAACTCTTCTTCACTCAAACTGACCAATTTACCCTCAACCGTTTGGTTTTTGTCCGCTACGCGAAACTTCACCCTCACCGTCTTTTCAACCGCCGCCTCATAATGCCATCGCTGTGAAAGCTTACGATCCAAGCCTGGAGAAGACACTTCCAAGCTGTAGGCGCCAATCGATATGACGTCCTCGACATCCAAGCGCAAATTCAAAGCCCGTGAAACATTCGCGCAATCTTCGATGCTCACGCCGCCGGCCTTGTCGATGTACACCCGCAAAGCCCGACCCGGTCCATCGTGGAACTCCAAGTCATAAAGCTGGCACCCCTCGCGCTCCGCCACCTCACTCGCAAACTGGCGAACAGTCTCGATTTGGCTGGGCGACAACACCGTCGATAGGCTCCTCTTTGGCTTTGGGTACAAAAAAAGAGGGCTCTTCGCCCCCTCAGGCTCAAAGTTCTATCAGTGACCTGTCTAAAAAGGCAAGTGTTTATGCCAAGGTAAACATGATGGCGTCGCCCCCATCGCGGTAATATTTGGCCCGCTGGCCTACGTTGGCAAAACCCAGGCCCTCGTAAAGGCTTATGGCGGCCAGATTGCCGGCGTGAACCTCCAGCCAGATCCTCTCAGAAGGGCTACGGCGCTCAAGCATGTAACTTAATAGAAATTTCATATCGCCTTTCCGGCGCCGGTCAGGATGCGTGGCTAAAACTGTGATCTCGCGATGATGATCGTACACACGAAACAGGGCAAACGCGGCCAGCCCGAAGCCATCCACACGTAGCGCCAAGCCCTGACCAATTTCAATTTCTTGCTTCAAGCTGGATTTATCCCAAAGACCACCAATAGGAAACTCCGCTCGCTCTCTTGAAGCTTCCATTACTGAGACGATTTCGCCCACATGACGCAGAGTCAAAATTTCAATTTCTGCGGCGTCTTCTTGTTCCACTTATTGGTTCTCTTTATATCTCTGTCATTAGGTTTTTAACTTGGTATTTGTTCAAGAGAACGTCAAACCAGTCCTTGAGCCGCCGGTCAACCTGAGTTCGACTCAAAAATGATTTTATATTCTCTTTGAAGTTTTCAAATGGCAATTCGCCAAATTTCAAGCGATTTTCACCAAAATACCTTAGCGCCTCGGCATCGGTAATCGGCAAAACTGAGCTCTGCGCTCTGAAGCGAATAAACTTTTGAGCCTGCAGAATTCGAGAAAGCAAGAGTTTGAGTTCGCTGCTCGACGGGTTCAGAGCCTTCCATGGGGCCAATTTTGGTGAAAGACCCTTTAACTTTTCGGCAGGGCCATTGATTTCATCATCGGTCAATTGGACCACATTGAAATTCTTGGCCTCGAGAGCAATGACGGCCTGAAGAAGTGCGTGTTGAGTCGCCTCCCCAAACGGTTTTGAATCGATCGCCAGAATTTTTTTTGAGTCAGAAGGGGCATCACCAGCTAGCCATTTTTCTAAAAGTCGCTGAATTTGCACTTCTCGGGTCGTGACGATATTGCCGCCCACAACTCCGGCCGCCATAGACACAAGCTCAGCTTGGGCATGCGGCGCCGCCCAAATACTTAAAGAAAGAAAACAAATATTTAGGGTGTTCATTGAGACGATTATGCCATGGCTGGGGGCCAAAAAAAAGAGCCGGACCTTTTTAGGGGTCCGGCGCCTAACAGAGGGAACAGGGACCAGAACGCTAAAGCCTTAAAACAAGTATTTAGCGCTTACTTTAAAAGTGTAAAAATCTATCTCTTCAATGGCCTTCGTGTTGTCAGGCAATCCATAGGATTTAAATTCAAGGCCGTTGTTGTTGGCAAAGTTACGGCTCCAATCTAGACCACCACCGATCAAGATTGAGTCGCTGAGCATAAAATCTGCTCCTGCCATCAATCCAACGTTCATCGCGTGAGTCTCAGCCGACTCGTCATTAGGATTCGCTGTCCAGGCCGCATTGTTGCGAACTCGGTTGTTGTACTTACGGTAGATGTAAGCGGCGGACCCACCAATGTAGGGCTTAATCGTGCCACTCAAGATGTAGTACTTCGCTGAAGCCTGGAACTCATACTGATCGAGTTCGCTATAAAGATTTGGCTTCCAAAAAGTGTCAATGTAATGGTTTGAATAAAGGAAGGATCCTTCAATTCCCCAGCGGTTGTTGACCAAAGATCCAACCGACACACCAAGGGCGTAGTTGCTCTTCACGTTGCTGGCATCATAGCTCGATCCACCCATGATTCCACCGATGTAAAAGCGAGAGTCTGACTCTTGCTTGGCTTCGGGCATGACCATTGAGGATTGAGCGGCAGAAGGAGCCACTTCTTCTTTTTCTGCGGTTACGGCAGCTGGTTGAATGATCTCGATTTTCTCGATGTTCACTTGAGCGGGCTGTTGAACCTGGGGTTTGTCTTCGACCACCATAGCTTCAGGCTCTGCAGGAACCGTTTGCACAGGCACCGCTTGAATGGTTTGAACCGGTTGCTGCTGTTGAACTTGCTGAGGCTGAGGCGCCAAGGCGCTACCAAAAAGACGATTGGCTCGCTCTTGCTCTTCTCTTAAGCGATCCTCTTCAAGTTTTTCGACAATCTTTTGCTCGGTTTGCACTTCGGCGTTTTGACGAGCTTTTCGCATCGCCTCGGCGCGCGAATCTTGCACCGGCGCAGCTTCAACAACCGTTACCGGTTGAACTGTGGCCTGCGTGGCATTTGAATTCGTATTGAGGATAACAACACCTTGTGTGGGCTGCTGCTGAACCTCTGATAAGTCTTCAGATTGAACCCAAGCCGTATCGGTTTGCCCGCTTCGCCTTAGTGATCCATCTGTATTTGCATTTGATTGGGCGGCAAATGACAATAGCGCCAAAACCGCAACTAACTGACTGAACTTCATGTTCGACCCCTCTGTTAAAGAGTTTAACGATCCTTCGTTACAACTATGGTGGAGTACAGCAAGCCCCGTGCCTAGGTGGAGGCTGCCCACTTATCGCAATCGACATAGGGCCCTAAATTATTGTTTTATTTACATTAACCGAAGAGGCGCTGGAGACGCGATGAGCCTTCTGGAGACGAGGGTTAGGGCTTTCAAACCGACCAATCGTTGGCCGACCTTGAAAAAAACACCTTGAACCAAGGGTGCGGTTTCGCATACTTTGCTAGTCCAATTCGCGCAATGGGCCCGTGTGGTGGAAATGGTAGACGCGCTGGATTCAAAATCCAGTATCCGTAAGGATGTGGGAGTTCGACTCTCCCCGAGGGCACCAATCCTAATACCGAATTCAGAATACCGATAACAGTATTCAGGATTCAGTGCCATATGCGGCAAAAGATTATCCTACGAGGCCCTCTTCGGTGTACTCACGTACACACTTCTTACTCACCAACCCTTTGTTGATTTGGTGGTGATGCCTGTCTTCGACCATTTTTTCGATGATGAATTCGAGGTCAAAGACGAGGTTGCTGTGGTCGTAGTTGAGCCGCCCTTGCGCGAGTCTGAAATCTGACTTGCAATTTGCTCAAACAGGTTCGCCAGCTGGCTAATGCCATTCGCTGGTGTCGCCTCGCCCTGCGAATTGGTGTTAGTCGCCGATGGATTTCTTGTTAAATCGCCTTCCGAGTTTGAGGGAGTCCCTGAAGTCCCCGAAGTCCCTAAGGCCGACTGTGGCGCTGGGGGCGAACCACCTGTCTCAGCTGCAGATTCCCCTGCAGGAGGAGGCCCTCCAGACGGCGCCGCCGCTGGTGTGCCTGCAGAAGCGACCGCAAGAACTCGTCGATAATGTTGAGGACAAGGTTTTAAATTTTTAACACAAACTTGTACAGAATAACAATCGCGCGGAGATGAACTGCAATCTGTCGTGGTACTTTGCGCTGGCGGAGTAAAATTCAATGTAACTCTTCCGCTGCCTCGGGCCGCACTGGCTACACCTGTCGCGGCCCCATTGGCCTGAGGGTTTTCGGCAAAAACCGACTGTGAACCAAACGCGATCACCACAAGGATGCCAAACACTAGTTCTGGCCTCATTCCTCATCTCCTATGATACATGGCTGATCTGCACTTAGATCTTTTGACCCGCAGAGCATGCTTGCGCTCGCACAGATCGCATGGCCTGATCCATTCAACCCTGCCAACAGCTCACCCGAAAGGCAGTTCGAAGTCGTTGAGATTCGTGAGCCAGAAACCACATTCCCCCCCATGTCTATACCTTGAAGGGCCCCCTTTTTCTTCTCTCGGAAATAATTAGATCGTATGTTGTAACTCGATGAGCGGGTCTGAAGACCCATAGCTGCAGTAAATCCAGCCACCACGACAACAACAACCATTGTCCAAACCGCCATACCTTACTTATCGGAATTCTGGACCTAGTCTTTAGTTTAGGTACTGCTCAATGTCTCATTTTGGGAATTGCCTTGAACTCGAAATTTCAATATGAAAATCTATCCGAAATGAAAACTGGGCTAAAAAGTACTGATCTGATTCTGATTGGCCTGGCGACCATTTTGGGCGTTGGTGGCTGGTTGAAATACACACACCGTCCGACACTTCCATTGCCAACGAACGTTTCGAATTCGCCGCAATCTGCTATTGAAAATTCCATAAATGATACCAAAGTTGTACCAGCCAATTCACGAAAACCACTTTATCATCCCATAACAAGAACCCAAGATACGACAAGGAAGTCTTTTGAGTTTGATATTCTCGACTTTCTAAAGACCGAGATTTTTGATGAGCCCGAAGGCACAAATTATGGACGGTTGTTTTGGCGAACGCATAGTTTGACAGCGAGCGCACCTGAACCCGTCATTTTTTGGGTTAAAGATGGATCTATGAATCCCAACTTTGACGTCCTCACCTACGATGACAATTTTGTTTATCTCCGTTACGAAGTCATCCAGCGCAACTTCAGATCGGGGTCCGTGCGGCGAATCGAGGGGCTAAGCCAGCCCGTTGCGCTACAAAATCCGATTCAGGGTCATTGGCTTGCCGCCCCTAAAGGCCGAGGCCGAATTTTTTTTCCACGTATGCTGAACGAGAACGACGCTGGAAAAATTTTTCTGCTGCCCTATTTTACCGATGATTTTCAAATTGGCGATGGTCAGTGGCAACCCCGCAGAGTATCTCAAAAACCTCAAGTTGCAGTTTCGTGGTTTGAAATCATTTTCGGGAATTTTTCTGATGCACTTACGGGTATCAACTACCCATTTTTGCTTCGAATTTATACGCAAGAATTTGAATGCGTGATTTCAAGAACAGATCTGGCTCTTAAGCTTGGTATCTATGATTCGCGTATTTTGCAAAACATCTCCTCTGAGAATTGCCTAACAGAATTGAAAAACCGCATCGTTCAAGATCGCAAAGGACCAAAAGGCGAAACTCTGTATTCACTCAATTGGGGCGAAGAGGTCAGCATGTCTGGCCAACAGCCATTGCGTTTTTATGATAATAAAGGAGGCGAGTTTGAAGTTCACGAATTGACCAACCGATGGAACGGGCAAAATCATCAACGATGGATTTTAAAAGATTCAAATGTGCCCGTTGATATCAATCCCAGGTATCCACCCTACTCAGTGCCAAGTTTTGTAGTCCCATCAGCCGGGGTGGATATTCGCAAGTTGCCCTATTTGCATTCGAAGCGGCCTGGCAATTGACGACGCGCGATTATTTATTGCTATTCACTATCGAATCCGCACATTGGACCTCTTGGCCAAGAGGGCAATTGAAATTGAATACATTGAGAAACCACTTTGCATGTTGCACGTCCGCGAATCCATCTACGCCCAAGGTCTTAGCGTACTCCACTACGCCTTTCTGTCGCAGCCAAGCGGCAACGTCCTGACATGCCGAGGTGTTGATATTATTCACGCAGGATGATTCTTGCGAAATAATAAAAGCTGTCCTCAAATCATAACTTGGATCCTTTTGAATGACTCCTGTCCAAAAATCATACCCATCCTGATCCGGTTCACGCTTGAGAATCTCTCGATACAAGGCGCACACCGGGTCTGACGATTTGCACATCGATGGAGTTGGACTCGGTGATGGCGTCGGCGTTGCAGATGGTCTTGGAGTCGGCGTCGACGAAGGCCTTGGCGTCGCTCTCGGAGTGGGCGATGGAGCCGGAGCTGGTGTTTGCCGACCAGAGGTTGTCATAGTTGCTGTTGGCCTCGGTGACGGGGTAGGTGTAGGTGTAGACGGCGGTGGTGGTGGTGTAGGTGTAGACGGCGGTGGCGGAGGTGGTGGTGGGCACACAGGGCAACTCCTCGCAGGACAGCCCGTGAGCGTAGTGGTTGATCCATTGCACCTGCACGTAGTGGTTCTACAGGCCGGCAGCGACGTTGCTGAAGTGCGATTAAATATTCGGTTAATATTTCTATTTCCGGCGGGGTCTAAAGCCACTACTTCGATTTCACCCGTACAACCCAAGGGCAAACCACTGTAAGCAAGAGTCAACACGCGTCCCGTGGAATCCCAATTGGCACTCGTGGGTAAGCGACCGCAAAGTCTCGCGCGTTCACAAGGTACCGGGATACTACTCGTAACTACAATGCCCGCAGAAGGACCTGACGAACACGAGCGCGAGCCCGTACCCGTTTCAGAAAAGTCACGGCAGAGCAATACCTGTCCTCGCGCAATAGTATCTGCAGCGGTCAAGGTCACTGTGCCACTTGTTGTTGCGCTGCAAGCCCCGCCCCTGTTGACCCTAACAAGCACCGTACTGTCATTTAATTTTGAATCTTTTAGTGGCGGATAGCGAAAGTCGGCGGTGGCTTGGCAAGACTGCCGAACCCCAGGATTCTTAGGATCACTATACTGAACGGTCACTGTGGCCCGAAGAGCATGACGGTCTGAAACATTGGCGGGAAGTGAATAGATGGCCGTATCAATTGGATCTACGTTGGCTGGTTTAACAAAAAAGGGATAGCTTGCCGGACAACTGGCGACACCAGTTGCCACATCTACGATTTGAATGCGCAAAAATGTTTGCGGAGCTTCGACTTCCCCGGGAATGGGCGTCTCGTAGAGGAGAGGCGGTTGAGTCGGTGAAACATAGCGAGAGCCCAAGGCGTTGTCGCAATAAGCGACCCCGTTAGAATTTAAGATGGCGTTCAACGTCGCCACTCCACCCTCTATAAGAAGGAAATTCCGCACCGTTGGGGGCGTTGCCGACGATGGCTGCGAAACAATAACTTCGCCGCCTGTTGGCCACCGAATCTGAGGCGCCAATCCATCAAGAACAGTCTTATCTGCTGGCTGAACAGAGACCGCACCCGCGCGCAGAGGCACCACTTCAGACGCAAATCCCTGCGCTCGAAAATTGTTCATACTCGACTGCGCTAAATCTTCACAAGCAGAACGTTGATTTTGAACCTGAGAGAAAGCATAAGTCGTTCGCATAGACTCGAGATTGTAAATAAAAATAGAACCGAGAACGGTAATCGCTAACAGGATCTGGAGCATTCCCATCCCTCTTTGATTATTTAACACTGAAGTATCCTCCTAAGGGGGGCTGATAGCTCGAAAAGGGAATTGTGGACGCTTGATTTCTTGGCAAGAGAACTGTGACTGTGCGCTCAAAATCTCGAAAGGTGCGGTTCATAGAACATTGGGCGCTTGCCAAATCGGCGGCCGGGCAATAGCGCCTCTCGGCAGTGGGGTTGCCTGAACCAAAAGAGCGCAACACCATGCGAAGACGAAAGCTTCGCAATGAGCCGCCTGCAGCTAGGCGCGGGTCGGTGACCTGAAACTCCACCACCGGCTCAATCGAGCCAGGACCCACGATCGGCGACAAACTGGCTGCGCCTCCACTCTTGTCGGTCATAAAAAAGAATCGCCCGGGAGTCGTAGGTGTTGGAGCCTGAAAGAAAATTCCCGTCGCTACAAAGGGATTGGCGGTGCCATCTTCGATGTTTTGCGCATAGGCCGCAATGGCTACCGGAGTCGCGCCGCTGTCGTCAGAAAGTTTGGTGTACGAATACGAACGGATCACACCTGCCCCCGAAGAGAAATTGAGGGCTTCTATGGGAGTGCCTACCCAACTCACTTGCTCCGCTTTGCCCATGGAATTCTCTACAACCCAAACCGCAAACCTCAAGCTCTCTTGCACATCCAACTTTTGACTTAATAGTGTCGACCTGAGACCCGGATTTAGTACCACTTGAAGTGTGAGTCTTCCTGCGTAAAACTCAACTAAAGGAGTGGGAAGATGAAGAGCAAAAGGTTCAAGGAAGAACAGATCATAAAGGTTCTTAAACAAGCTGAAGGTGGGGT
>JBGSQJ010000203.1:0-7851 GCA_041738165.1 Bdellovibrionales bacterium | reverse complement strand
GCATGGATGGGGACTCCCTCTTCAACAAAATAATCGAGCGAAATTTCGCGCTCTAGCACCACAAGCGCACCAAATCCCCTTTGGGCACAGGCCACGATGCCTTTCGCCAACTCTTCAATCATATGAGACTCTTCAGCCGCTCGCTGGCCCGACAAAAAAGGATTGCTCCCAATTTGCGCAAGTGCCCGTCGGATTTCGCCCTGAAACAAAATCACCACGATCAAAAACAAATTTGAAAAGAATTTTTCTAGTATGTAGTTGAAGGTAACTAATTCTAGCCAGATTGAGGCCATGTAAGCCATTGCCAAAACACCTAGGCCCGACAAGATCTGAACGGCACCGGAGCGCTTTATTAAAATTAGAATTCGATAAACAACTAGCCAGACTAAAAAAAGGTCAAAGAAATCCTGAATTCGCAATTGCGAAAATAGACCGCTCCAGTTGGCCCACAGATTCATCAACACAAAAGAACTCACCTCAAGCTGTTACTGGACCTGGCTGTCCCATCGGATCTGAACCACTCGGTTTTTTTTGAGCGTCTATTTCTTTTTGTCTCACACGAGAGTCTTCAGAAACGGCTTTGCGATCGCGCTCGATTTGTTCCTTTTTGGCTTCACGCATTTTCTTAAATTCCTCTAGGCTCCCGCCGCTCACCAAGTGATTCACTTCGTCCGAATCAATGGTCTCGTACTCTAAGAGAGCTCCCGCCATATTGTGCAGACCCTGAATGTTTTCTTTTAAAATTTGTACAGCACGGTCGTGACCTTCTTTGACCAAGCGAAACACTTCGGCATCAATCTCTTGAGCCTTTGAGTCCGAATAGTCTCTTGAATGCGCTTGCTGCATGCCTAAGAACACCGGACCTTCACGTTTTTCATACGCCAAGGGGCCAAGCTTATCGCTCATCCCCCACTCACAAACCATACGCCGAGCCAGCTCTGTGGCTCGCTCAATGTCATTGCCCGCACCAGTCGTAAAATCCTCAAAGACGAGTTCTTCAGCGGCCCTACCGCCAAACAAAAAGGCAATCATGTTTGTGGCTTTGCTCTTTGAAAGATTCAATTGGTCTTCTTCTGGCAGAGTCTGAGTCAATCCGAGCGCCATTCCGCGCGGAATAATGGTCACTTTGTGGATAGGGTCTAAGTTAGGAATGGACCGCCCCACAATCGCGTGACCCGCCTCGTGATAAGCCGTTAGGCGTTTGTCTTTTTCACTGATGACCATCGACTTGCGCTCAGAGCCCATAATCACTTTGTCTTTGGCCTTTTCAAAATCTTCCATTTCTATTCGCAATTTATTGTCACGCGCCGCCTGAAGGGCCGCTTCATTAACCAAATTTTCTAGGTCCGCCCCCGAAAATCCCGGAGTTCCTCGGCCAATTTTCTCAAGATCCACGTCCATCGCGAGGGGAGTCTTTCTCGTGTGAACTTTCAAGATTTCTTCGCGGCCCTTGAGATCGGGTTTATTAACCACGACTCGCCGATCGAAGCGGCCAGGTCGCAAAAGAGCCGGATCCAATACATCTGGTCGATTGGTCGCCGCGATGAGGATGACCCCGTCATTGCTCTCGAAACCATCCATTTCAACAAGCAATTGATTCAGTGTCTGCTCTCGTTCATCATGACCACCGCCCATGCCGGCACCTCGGTGGCGCCCAACGGCGTCGATCTCGTCGATAAAAATCAAACATGGGGCATTCTTCTTTCCCTGCTCAAAAAGATCTCGAACTCGGCTCGCGCCCACACCCACAAACATCTCGACAAAATCAGATCCTGAAATGGTGAAAAACGGCACGTTGGCTTCACCGGCAATAGCACGCGCCAAAAGGGTCTTACCCGTACCAGGGTGGCCCACAAGCAAAACACCTTTAGGTATTCGCCCCCCCAATTTGGTGAATTTCTTTGGCTCTTTTAAGAAATCCACAATCTCACGTAGCTCTTGCTTGGCTTCTTCGACTCCGGCGACATCTTTGAAAGTCACTCGGTTCTTGTTTTCAGTCAGCAGTCTTGCGCGGCTCTTACCAAATGCCATGGCTTTGCCGCCGCCCACTTGCAGCTGACGCATAAAAAACATAAACATCGCGACTATGATAATTAAAGGGAGCCAGCTCACCAAGATGTTGGCCAAAAATGAATTGTCTGAACTCACATAAGAGGGCGTGATACCCTTGTCACGAAGTAGCTCAAAACCTTTGTCGCTCGTGTTGCCATCTATCTTAAATTTTTTGCCACCAAAAATTTTTTGACCTGCTTCATTTAAATCGCCTTCAATTTTATTGTTAGCGGTATCAAAGACTATGGAGTCTTTTTCGATTTGATCTGTTTCAACAGCGGCCACAAATTTCTTGTAATTAAAATCGCGCACCATTTGATTGGATTGACGTTCATACATTTGTACAAACAAAACGGCGAGCACGATCACAAGAGCCCATAACGTCAGTGTCTTCGAGGGCGAACGCATCAAGAAAGTCCTTTCGCAAACATAAGGAGTACAGTTTGGCTCCCTACCACCCTACCACGGCACTAGGATTGACTCAAACTCGACTCGCCCACACGAGGTCCGGCGTCAGATGAATGCGGAAGCCAACAATTTCAAACTCATCACTCGGGCTTTTAGACTCGAGGCGTTTCAAAATTTCCTCGACATGAGTATGAGTGTACCCACGCGCCCCAACGCCACGTAAAAACCGCGCAACAACCTGAGCCTTTTCATCAAAACCCATCTCACTCAACGCCCCTCGGCGCAAGGCAAAGGCCTCACTCAACGACTCTGGTCTTTGGGTCCTTTGCACCAAATAGCCCATCGAACGAGCTAGGCTCGCCTTGGCTCCCGGCCAGGTGGATTCTAGGTCGAAAAGCCAGCTCTTTCTCACCCAATTCCTCATTGTCTCGAGATATTGATTGGATGGGTCTTCGACCCAAATCAAACCGATTTCACGAGCGTAGACTTCAATTTCTTGCCGCGAAAAAGTCAAAAGCGGCCGAAGTAGCTCGTGGGTTGAGCTAACCATCGACTCCAGCCCCTGGGCTCCAGTGCCGCGAATCATTCTTATCAACCGGGTTTCAAGGAGGTCGTCGGCATGATGGGCCAACGCCAGTTTGGATTCATTTCGCTCGGACAGCCACTTATGAAAATGTGAGTACCTAAATGCGCGAAGATCCGCCTCTGATGAGTGAAGCGTGGGTTCGGGAGGATTCGTGATAAAATCCAAATCACGCTCGTATGCCCAATTTTTGACAAACTCTTGCGCCCGGTCTCGATAGACATTTTGGCTCTGGTTTTCAGCTTCATAGCCATGATGAACGTGCGCGAGGCGAAGCCGATATTTAAACGCATTTGACCAAAGATTCAAAAGGTGGGCTAAGGCCATTGAATCAAGCCCCCCAGATACGCCCACAACGAGGGTGCCCCCAGAAATACTGTCTCGTTTTAATACACTGCCAAAGCGGTGCTCTAAGCCGTGGTGGGCCTTTTTCATTGTGGCCAAGGTGTAGTATGGCGCTAGTGTGGAGTAATTTTGCACCGCATAATAGGTGCACAAAACAGTGACACTTTTGGTCCCATTTTGACTCATATCGATTCTGTAAACCACTGAAAATACTAGACTCCCGTCCGGTCAAAGCTGGCCCTATACTTGCTTATTAGAGGGTAAGGAGCACAAACGATGAAAACCCGGTTCTACAGATTAGCCCTCACAATCATCCTAGCCACTTTAGGCTCGGCAGCCGCCCATGCTGAAGTGAAGGCCGATTCATTGAGGTTTTTGCAGGATTTGCGCTCTGAAAACACCAAGCGATTAAACGAAATCCGAAACTCTGTAAGTGAAAAACTCGAGAACTCAAACTCAAAAGACCTCGAAAAGGACATTGCACTCCTTAAGGGTGCCCAGCACGAATATGCACTTCGCCAAGATTTCCTCAACCGGTTGATATTTCAAATTGATACAAAGTTTCATGGCGGAGATTTGAGAAAATTCTTAACTGTGTCTCTGGTTGAGATGGCAAAGGTCGATGCACTCTCTCAAGATGGAGCCAGCGGCACCGTACACACTGGTCTTTGGAAGTTCTTAAAATACTCTTCAGACGCCATTCGCAGACTCCCCGAGCAAGGTGAAAATGCATTGGCCTTCTTAGAAGGCTACATGGTTCGCTCGGTAGCCAACCCCGTTACACCAGATGAATATTTGAATTCAAGAAATTACACCAATGGTTCTATTAGCGAAGCTGGCAACCCATTGAGCCGCGAGGATGTGGGCGCGATCGCTGACCGCCGCACAGAAGATTTAAAGCGCCTCACCCCAAGCGTTCCGGTGAAACAGTAATAATTCAATCTTTGATTTTGACTTGCCCCTGCATATGCAGACCGGGTTCGTGACTGGCCTTCTTTACGACCTCAATTTCGGCCTGAATCTTAAACTTATGCTCTTCTACAAAGCGAGAGTCCTCTTTTACAAAATCGATCTTCGATAGTATTTTTACAGTCTCATTGCCCACACGATTCATAAAATCCTCTTTCGACCTATTTGCCCCTTGAAGAATAGAATTGAGCACTTCTTTGGGAACCTGAATTCCGCCGAGCGCCAAGCGCACCGACTCTTCGGTCATAAATGCCGCGCCAAGGCCCACACTGAGTACCTTTTTGAACATCTCGCCCCATTTGGGCAGACTCTCTTCGGCTGAATCGAATACATCTTCTTTTTCGGCTTTGTCGTCTTTATCGGGTTTATCCACTTTTTCTTACGACCCTTTGAATAGAGCTTTCACTCTTTTTTGATAGGCAGCCATCATATTAGGTAAATTGACATTCACGAGAGCCTTCGCCACCGGGCCCGGCACGAAAACTTTGAAAGTGGCCTCAACTGAATAGTTCGCCTGCGTTTGGCCGTTCGACTCCGTTAGATCCCATGACCCAATAGAAGTTTTAAACAGATCACCAGATTCAAGAGTCCAAGAAACACGGCCCGGTGGGCTCTCGGTGATCCACAGGCGGTAGGTGAAGGTCTTGATCACCGACACATTGAACTCCACAAGTTTTTTGGGTCCTTCGGACTTTAGGATTCTACAGCTCTTCACTTCAGACAAAAATTCCGAATACTTTTCGTAGTCGGTAATGACACTAAAGAGCTGGTCTCGGGTGCAATGAAAAGTCTCAACGGTCGACGCGCTAGCCATAGGGACCTATTGTTCAGGTTTCGACTGAATTTGACAATCATTTAGTGAGGTCAATATTCGATCCATTTCAAGCGACAACAGCTCGGCGCTGTCAAAAGCTAAATTTGTGACCTCTCCGATCAACTCACTGCCATCGCGAAGCGGCAAGAATAAGCCCACAGGCAAACTGCTTTGCTGGCCCTCATAGGGGTTCAAAAGTTCATACCAGTCCATAATCTTATCTGTGGTTTGAAGCAAAAAGGTCGCCACACTCTGGTCTTGTTCACGAGCCATTAGATTGTACTTCTCTAAACGATCAACAATCTCTTCACAAGGAATCGTGTCATCAGCATCTGGGTCTACATCGACCAGTTTGACGTTCGAATTCGGCAAGGGCGGCAAGGTGAGGCCTTGTGCCGCGCCGCCAATCCAACTGACAAATAAAACCAAAATCGCAAGCTTCATACAGCGGCGAGTATGCTCGAGGCCCCACCCACTTTCAAGAGCACAAGAGTAAATATATATTTTTCAGTCCGATTTCAGGGGCTATTGACGGGCTACAGCTGCCCTTTGGTTCCTGGAAGCATAAGCTGAATGGCCGCAAGTGACATTTGAGCTGTAAATCGCTTCAACATCTTTTTGTAGTCATCTTGAAGCTTGGCGGGGCGACCCTTAGAGGCCACGAGCCAAGAACGTTTTCTGTAAGACTCGATAAGGTGGTCCATATCGGAACTGAAACCTGGGGCCGAGCGTGCGTCCACCACTACGCCCACTTCTCGATTGATGTATTGCGATCGAATATCGAGATTGTACGAGCCTATATAAATGGCTCCATCCGAGCGAAACAGCTTGGAGTGCAGGAGCTGGGGGCCCTTGTATTCGTAAATTTCAATTCCCAACTCAACAAGCCTTGATCGAATTTTTTCGTAACCGGCCTGAGCCAAATAGGTACTCGTTGAACTTCTGGAGTTGGTAAAGAGTCGGATTTTCACGTCTCTTTTTCGCAAGGCTCTTAGCCAAGTGAAATTCTCTTCTGATGGGTAAACATAAGGACTCACGATATCCAATCTCGATTTTGTCTTTTGCGAGAATACCTGAAAGAGCTGATCGGCCATCTGATGCTGCTTTTTGCTCACCCTCAAATCTGTTCGATTGGCAACAAAGAACGCTTTAGCTGAGTGGCTTTCTAACCGCTCCATTCGTCGTCGTTGGTATATTTGGTTCAGCAGCTGTTCAACTTGATTGTGCCTAACGTTCAACGGGTCAAATACCGAAATCCCCATATAGGGACAACCTCGGTTGTCACACTGATCCTTCCAGCGTTTGCGACCCATCGCCTGATAGACAGGCGGGCTGACTTCTTTCGAGTCCCACATTTCCAAAAAATATTTTCGGGCCTGCCTTGCAACCTCACCTGTCACGACAACTTCGGCATCAACGGATCGCTTGAAATATCCATCGTCACCGCCCTCGCCAAAATAAGTCTCCGCCACATTTCTCGAGCCCAAAAGCACCGCGTCTCCACCGGCGATAAAGGTTTTGTCGTGAATTCTCGCGGTGAGATATTTAAAATTTCCAATTTTAATCTGATTGTAGAACCGAATTTGAAAGCGCCCCTCGGTATTGGCCATCAAAGCCTCAATGGTCGCGGGTGAAAGTCTGTTGAACATTCCATCGATGATGAGTTTGACCACGACGCCATCTTCTTGAGCCACGTGCTTAAGATAGGCCAGCAACGAGACCGACAGATCGTCATCCCCCACCTCAAAATATTGCGCCAAAATTTCTTTTTTTCTCGCTCTTTGCCCTTCAATATCGCGAATCATCTGCAAACGAACGTCAAACGCTTGTTCTTCGGTTTCGATAAATTGAATTTGATTGGCCGTGAATTGGGGCAGCCGTACCGAGGCCGACTTTTCAAGGTCAGGTTTTGCTGACTTACCAGGCTTGGAGTTCGCTGATTTTTCAACTTTTGATTTTTTAGAAATCTTATCGTGCAACTTAGACAACGTAGGCCACTTGAACTCGGCATGAGCTGTCTGGATTGAGAACAATTGCGCACAGATTACAAAAGCTGCCAGAGACAAGACTGACCCTGTTTTGTCTTGCTTTGGCTTATTTTGATCTGACGGCGTTTTGATCTGCATTAGGGCCTCTTTTTCTAATGATTTAGCCTAATGGCTATATTTCGCTAATGATTGGTATTTAAAACTTCATATGACTTTCAAGACTCGTGCCGATTGGTGATTGAAGGGTTCGCGCTAAGGACCTGCGCGCGAGCGTCGGCAAGCGCCATATCTTAAATACTTCCATATCGTTGCGAAAGAGGTAGTTCTGTAGCTGCCTGAATTCGCGCCCCCAGGTGCCTATCCGAGTAAAAGGCCGGATTTTGAAAAGACCCCGGCCCAGCCGCCGCGCGATCTGGCCGGTCAACGTACGAATGAAATCAACATAAGCCCTCCGACTTGGAACCTTGATCAGAAAATGATATGATCGCGTTGAACACTCGAGGCGTAAATCTTTAGGCCGAACAAATTGGCATATTTTGAAGCGAGTGCTCTCGACCTGAGACCCGGATTTAGTACCACTTGAAGTGTGAGTCTTCCTGCGTAAAACTCAACTAAAGGAGTGGGAAGATGAAGAGCAAAAGGTTCAAGGAAGAACAGATCATAAAGGTTCTTAAACAAGCTGAAGGTGGGGT